>JAGQIT010000649.1 GCA_020431135.1 Myxococcales bacterium
CTCGACGGCTTCTACCGGCGGACGACCTACGAGCACGGCGGCTTCGACTACCTGCGCCCGGGCTTCTTCCAGGCGCTCGTCCGGCTCCTCCCCGAGCGCGTCCAGGTCGCCCGCGTCCGCAAGGGCGGAGCGATGATCGCCGGCGCCCTCTTCCTCGAGACCCCACAGGCGCTCTACGGCCGCTACTGGGGGTGCGGCGAGGACATCGACTTCCTCCACTTCGAGACCACCTGCTACGCCGGCATCGACCGCTGCATCGCCGAGGGGATCCCCCTCTTCGAGGCCGGCGCGCAGGGCCAGCACAAGCTCCGCCGCGGCTTCCTCCCGCGGCCGACCTACAGCGCCCACTGGCTGCGCCACGAGGGCCTGCGCAAGGGGATCGAGGCCTTCCTCCGCGACGAGGCGGTCGCCGTCGCCGCGGGAATGGACGAGCTCGCCGAGGCGTCCCCCTTCCGGGCCGAGGTCCTCGCCGCCCTCCGCAGCGGCCTCCCGCCCCCGGCGGCTTGACGCGCGCGCCGAAGATTCGCTACCGGAGGGCGCCGCGGTTAGTTTAGGAGCACCTAGGCCCCCTCAACGCCCGTGGCGAACGTCGACACCACCCCCGGAGGCGCGTAGGCCGTGCTCTTCCCGACCTTCGACTTCCTCCTCTTCATCATCCCGGTGCTCCTGCTGTCGTGGGCCTTCTCCCACGCCCAGGCGATCCGGATCCCGCTGCTGATCGGCGCGAGCTACTTCTTCTATATGGCGGGTCCGCTGACCGACCCGCTGCCGGCGCCCTGGTACTTCGCCGGCCTCCTCGTCTTCTCGACCTTCCTCGACTACTTCGCCTCGCGGGCGATCTGGCGCGAGAACGCGGGGCTCGACAGCCCTGACCCCGACGTCGCCGAGGCGGCGCGAAAGAGGCGCAACCTCTGGCTCGGCCTCAGCCTCGCCGGCAACCTCGGCCTGCTCGGGTACTTCAAGTACACGAACTTCTTCCTCGAGGCGTTCAGCGACGTCGCCGGGGCGCTCGGCCTCGAGGTGGTCGTCCCCCACCTCAACCTGATCCTCCCGGTCGGCATCTCCTTCTACACGTTCCAGACGCTGAGCNNGAGCTACACGATCGACGTCTGGCGCCGGCGGCTGACCCCCGAGCCCTCGTTCAAGAAGTTCGCGCTCTTCGTCGTCTTCTTCCCGCAGCTCGTCGCCGGGCCGATCGTCCGCGCCAGCGAGCTCCTGCCGCAGTTCCACCGCCGGCCCAAGCTCAGCGCCGACAACCTCAAGTTCGGGCTCTTCCGCGTCTTCAAGGGGCTCGTCAAGAAGGTCATCCTCGGCGACTGGATCGCCGCGCAGTTCACCGACGCGGTCTTCGCCGCCCCCGGGACCTACACCTCCCTCGAGATCCTCCTCGCGCTCTACGCCTTCACGCTCCAGCTCTACGCCGACTTCGCCGGCTACTCCGACATCGCCATCGGCGTGTCGCGGATGCTCGGCTACGAGATCCCCGAGAACTTCGACCGCCCCTACCAGGCGAAGAACCTCGGCGAGTTCTGGCGGCGCTGGCACATGACCCTGTCGACGTGGCTGCGCGACTACCTCTTCTTCCCGCTCGGCGGCAGCCGCGGGGCGCCGCTGCGCACCTACTTCAACCTCTGGCTGACGATGTTCCTCGTCGGCATGTGGCACGGCGCGAGCTGGAACTTCGTCATCTACTCGAACATCCACGCCCTGGCGATGGTCTTTAACCGGTGGAACCGCCTGCGCCGCCGCGGCCCGCCGAGCCCGCTCGCGCTCGCGCTCTGGGCCGCCGGGCTCCTCGCCTTGACCGGCCTCCTCTACCTCTTCGGCGTCTACATCATTGAGCTCGGCCCGGAGGCGTCGACGATCCTCGCCGGCGGCAGCGCGGCGCTCTTCCTCCTGGTCTCGTGGCTCCCCGACACCGGCTCGCCGCTCAACGCGATCGCCCACGTCGCCCTCACCTTCCACTTCACAGTGCTCACCCGCGTCTTCTTCCGCGCCGACGACCTCGACGCCAGCCGCGAGATGATCGCCGGCATGCTCGCCTTCGACGGCCGCGGCCTGCGTGAGGGGCTCCTGAGCCCGTGGATGTGGGTCGTGCTGATCGGCGGCATCGCCTACCACTTCACGCCGAGCCGCTGGGTCGACGAGTACGGCCTCGCCGTCTGGCGCCGGCTCCCCGGCGTCGTCGTCGGGGTGCTCTTCGCCCTCCTCTGCCTCGGGCTCATGAAGCTGATGTCCGGGGCGCCGAAGGCGTTCATCTACTTCCAGTTCTAGCGGCCCGGCATTCGCGGCGCCTCGACCCGAGGGCTGCGAGGAGGTCGCTCCAAACGGGCGCTCCATCGAGCGCGGCGGGCCCCGGAGCCGCCCGAGCGGCGCCGCGCCGGCGATCACGGCGCGGGCGTCGACCCCGCCTGTCTGTCATCCTCGCTTCATGGCTTACGTCCCCTCGACTCCCCTCATCTTCGCCCGCTGCGCGCTCCTGAGCGCCGCCCTCCCCCTAGTCGCCGGCTGCACGGTGATCACCCCCGTCGACGCGACGGTCGGCGGCTCGGCGGCGACCGAGAGCGACACCGACCCGACCGACGGCACCGACGGCACCGACGGCACGCAGGGCACCGACAGCGACGGCGGCTCGACGACCGGCGGCCAGGTCGACTGCAGCCTCTTCGACGCGTTCGCCGACGCCGAGATCGCCTGGGGCGTCCCCAGCGAGCCCTGCGATCAGGAGGCGTGCAGCACGACGCGGAGCGCCCCGTGCACGGTGACGGCGGTCGACAGCGCCGGGCCGTTCGTCATCGACCTGGCCTGCGATGACCCCGACCTCGGCCCGTCGAACGACAAGCTCACCCTGACGATGTCGCAGTACGGCGAGATCGACCTCGAGGTCGGCGCCGCGGTCACCCTCGAGGCGAAGAACGTCTCGAGCTTCGAGACCCTCAGCGCGCGCACCGTCCGGCTCCTCGACACGGAGGGCCTGCTGATTCTCGCGGCGATCTACGCCGACCGCTACGGCGCGACCGTCGGCGACCCGGAGTGGGACGACGCCTACCTCAGCGACCTCCCGCCGCTGACCGGGTCGATCGAGAACTACGTCTGCGGCGGCGAGCCGCTGCGCGGGGTGGTCCACCTCAACGACGGCGACGCGGCGATCTCCGTCCCCTCCGGGTCCGACGCCGTCCTCATCGGCGAGCGGCGCTGGCTCATCTCGGTCGAGGACGCGACGCGCTGGTCCGAGGACGTCGATGACGGGCGCCTCGACCTGGCGATCGTCCGCGGCAAGCTCTAGCCGCCCGCGGCGGTCGCTACGGCGAAGCCGGCCTCGCCGTCGCGGGCGCGTCGCGGTCCTCGGCTCGCTCCCACGGTCTGCGAGCCTCTCGCGGTCGCGGGACCCGCGGCGACGCGACGCGAACCCTCGGGAATCCCGCGAGGGTCGCGCGCGTTGCCTGCCCTTGACCGAGTTTCTTGCCAAACGCGCCCTCCGTCCGCCACGCTCCGCTGCGTCGGTCGCGTCGCGCCGGCGATGAGCCCATGCCCGAGACCCCGAGCCCGCCTCCGATCGAGGATCACAGCGTCGGCCTCCTCGCCGACGAGGTCCGTGAGGCCGAGGAGGCGGTGGTTCTCACGGACGACGCGCCCGACACCGGCAACTACCCGCGCGGGACCTTCCGCTCGACGATCGCCGGGATGATCACGGTGATCGTCATGATCGCCGCGACCTACGTCGTCCCCGGGCTCGACTGGGCGCGCCCGTGGACGACCGCCGACCCGGTGCCCTTCTGGAACCTGATCGGCCGCGAGTTCTTGGGCGAGGGGGAGGAGGCCGCGGCCGCCGACGCCGAGACCCGCAAGCTCGCCGAGCTCGCCCGCGCGGAGGTCGACACGGCGGACAGCGGCGCCGACGTCGAGCCCTTCGTCGAGCCCGAGGTCGCTGAGCCGGAGCCCGAGGACGCGCCGATCCCCGCCTACGCCGCCCACGCCGACGACGACGAGGCGATCGAGCGCCGGCTCGAGAACCCGCGCCGCCTCGACCGCTTCTACGCCGCCCTCGCGCGCACCGACCTGCGCATGGCCGGAGCCGTCACCCGCGCGAGCCACTACGGCGACTCGGCGATCGGCAACGACGGGATCACGGCGGCGATCCGCGCCAAGCTCCAGGCCCGCTTCGGCGACGCCGGCCACGGCTTCCACCTCCTCGGCCAGCCCAACGCCAGCTACCGCCACGTCGGCGTCAAGGTCGACGAGAAGTCGCCCTGGCACCACTGCTTCATCATCCAGGGCTGCCGCAGCGACGGCCACTACGGCTTCGGCGGGACCACCTTCGAGTCGACCGGCGGCGCCGAGATCGTCATCGGCACGGCCAACAAGGGGGCGATGGGCCGCAAGGTCCGGCGCTTCGAGGTCTACTTCGCAGCCGCCCCCCGCGGCGGCAACCTCCGCCTCAAGCTCGACGATCAGGAGCCGATCCTCCTGAGCACGGCCGCCGACGCGCTCGAGGATCGCTGGCACACGATCGAGGCCGACGACGGCGAGCACAGGCTGTCGATCCGCGCCGCCGGCGGGGGCAAGGTCCGGGCCTACGGCGTCACCCTCGAGCGCGACGGCCCCGGCGTCGTCTGGGACGGCCTGAGCCAGATCGGCGCCCTCACCCGCCGCATGCTCAACTGGGACAAGGAGCACATCCGCGCCCAGGTCGCCCACCGCGACCCGGACCTCGTGGTCCTGATGTTCGGCGGCAACGACATGAACATGCGCGGGGGCATGGAGAAGTACAAGGGCGAGCTCACCGAGGTCGTCGAGCTCTTCCTCGGCAAGGACGGCGAGGAGGTGAACGGCGGCAACCCGCCGGCCTGCCTGATCATGGCGCCGCTCGACCACGGCGAGCGCAAGGGCCAGCAGATCGTCACCCGCGAGATCGTCCCGAGGCTCGTCGAGGCCCAGCGCGAGGTCGCCGAGGCGGCCGGCTGCGCCTTCTTCGACACCTACGCGGCGATGGGCGGCGACGGCTCGATGGGCCGGTGGTCCCGCGCCAACCCCCGCCTCGGCAGCGGCGACCTCTCGCACCTCACCCTCCACGGCCACAAGGTGATCGGCGCGATGGTCTACCGGGCGCTGATGGACGGCTACCGCGACTTCCGCGGGCGGGTCGAGGGCAAGCCGATGCGCGCGCTCGCGGCGATCGCCGATCACGGGGTCGCGGTCGCGGCGGTCGACGAGGTCGATCTCGACGCGCTCGTCGGGGAGGCGGACGACGACGCCGCCGCAGGCGACGCCGCGGACGCGAAGAGGGGAGGCGACGCGACGGCGAGCGACGTCGCGGACGCGGACGCGGACGCGGGCGAAGCGGACGCTGCGGACAAGACGAATGAAGTGGACGCCGCAGACGCGGAGCCCAGCGCTGCGCCCGTTGCGAACGGACCGTCCGCCGCAGGCTGAGGTCGACCGCGCGTGCGCACGTCGGGCTCTGCGCGGGTCACTGGCTCGGCGACCGCCGAACAGCGCCCGCCCGCTTGCCTGGCCGCGCCGTCGCGGGCCCGCGGAGCGGAGGCGAGCCGCCAGCGACCTGCGACCGCGCCAGCCAGTTGCGGTAGTCTCCTCCCGGACGATGCGCCCGCCCGCCGCCACGCTCGCGCTCCTCTGCGTCACCTGCGTCAGCGCGCAGCTCGGCGCCTGCGCCCACGGCGGCGCGGCCCCGCCGGTGATCAACTCCGAGAACTCGCCGACCGGCGCGAACGAGGCCGCCGACCGCGACCTCTCGCACGGCGGCTCGGAGCGCGGCGCCGTCGAGTTCGCCCTCGCCGGCGTGACCGGGGCGCTGTCGATCACCCTGATCACCCTCGGCGGCGTCCAGCTCAAGCGCTCCTACGAGATCCGCGACTACTGCGACGACCACACCACCGACCCCGCCTGCACGCCGCTCACCGGCGATCCCTACGTCGCCGGCGTGATCTCGAGCTCGCTGTCGTTCTTCTTCGCCGTGCCGAGCGCGATCGCCAGCGGCTTCCTCCTCCGCCGCGGCCTCCGGACGCGCCGCGACTACGACGTGTGGCAAGCCAAGAACCCCGGCCTCGCCGGCGCCCGCGTGACGCCGTGGCTGCGCCGCGGTGGCGGCGGCGTCGGCATCAACCTCCGCTTCTGAGCGCCGCCGTCTTCGACCTCAGTCGAAGCCCTGCATCAGCGCGTCGGTGAAGGCCATCCCGAGGCGCACGTAGCCGCGGCGCGTCAGGTGGATGTAGTCGGCGCGGCCCATCTGCGGCGTCGACTGGACCCACAGGGCCATCGATCCCTCGCCGCCCATGAACGCCAGCGCGTCCCAGAAGGCGCAGCCCTTGGCCTCGGCGATCTCGCGCTGGGCGGCGACGATCTCGGGGACCCGCGGGCGCGGGCCGTAGGCGCCGTCGTCGCCCTTGAGCGGGAAGTCCCCGGGGCCCATGAGCACGCAGCTCGCCTCCGGCGCGGCCGCGCGCACGCGGTCGAGGACGTCGACGAGGCCGCGCTTGTAGGCGTCGATCGGCTGGTCGCTGTCGGTCGCCTCGTTGGTCCCGTAGGCCAGGACGACGAGGTCCGGGCTGCGCCGGCGGAGGTTGTCCGACCAGATCGCCTCGTCCCACTTCAGGTTGTTGGCCGCGCGCGTGCCGTTGATCCCGAGGGTGTCGACGACGACGCCGGGCTGGTCGTACTCGACGGTCATGCCGAAGAGGCGGACCTCGCCGTCGCCGACCGGGCGGACCTCGAGCTCGTGCGGGCCGCCCTCGAAGGTGAAGGTCGCGTAGCCGGGGCCGGGCTCCTTGGCCTTGGTCTTGATCGTCTTCTTCACCGGCTTGTCGCCGCGGTTGAAGGTCGCCGTGAACTTGCCGCCGCCGGGCTGCTCGAGGAAGAGGAGGTCGTAGGTGGTCGAGTGATCGCCGCCGGGCCCGGCGATCTTGGGGATCAGCTTGCTCTTCGCGGCCTTGCGCTTGCTCGTCGCGCTGCAGCCGAGGAGGCCGAAGAGGCCGTCCTCGCGGGCGTCGCGGCGCTGGGCGTGCTCGATCTTCCAGTGCTTGGTGCTCTCGACCGTCCAGGCGAGGAGGCGGTACCAGCGGTTGGTCTGGACGAGGCTGACGTAGCCCGGGCCGCCGTCGCCGAAGCGCTCGCTGAGGTAGGAGCGCAGGTAGGTCGGGTAGATGTCGGCCGCCGTGTGCGACGCCCCGTAGAGGAGCACGCGGACCTTGCCGTCCTCGTCCTCGCCGGCCTTGAGCCGGCGCAGCGCGGCGTAGAAGTGATCGAGGGCGCCCGGGTTCTCGAGGGGGACGAAGATCCCGAGGGCGTTGCCGTCGACGGTCGGCGCCGCCGACCCCTCGCCGGCCCCGCCCCCCTGCGAGCCGGGGAGCGCGTCGAGGTTGGCGAGCTGCGGGTCGCCCGGGTCGGCGATCAGCGGGAGCTCGGGGAGCTTGGTCGCGTACTCGCCGAACGTGCCCTCCTCGCCGAGCGCCCCGAGGGCGACCTCGCGGGCGGCCGCGGCCTCGCCGGCAAATTCCGGGGCGCGGGGCCCCGCAGGCTCCGCGGGCGCGGCGGCGTCGCGCTCGGCGCCCCGCGTCGAGCCCTCAACGAGCAGCGGGTGGCCCTCTTCGGGGCGCTCCGGCTCCGCCCCCTGGACGCTCGTCGAGCCGCAGCCGCCGAGCGGACCGCAGCCGACGACCGAGAAGGCGATGAACCCCGCGAGCCACGCCCGGCCGCGCGCCTGTAAGGAGCCTCGCCGCACCATCGCTGAGCTTGGCGCCCGCGATCCGGGGCGTCAAATTCGCGGCGAAGCGCGCCCCTGCGGCCCCTTTTCGGCGCATGGCACACGCCCCTGGCCGGCCTCCGCGGGCCTCACAAGCGCGCGTGAGTCGTGGTACCGTTCACCCCGCTTTATGGCGAGAAGGGGCGAATCCGAGCGCTGGGCGCTCGCCCGCGTCGATCACCCGCAGGTGCCCCTCGCCCTCGCGGTCGACGCGGAGGGCGCGCTGGTCGCGATCTCCTTCTCCGGCGAGGCCTCGGTGCGCGAGCGCGCCCGCGCCCGCGGGATCGAGGTCGTCGACGGCGAGGGCCACGGCGACGACCCGTCCGTCCCGGCGCGGGCCCGCGCCGGCCTCGAGCGGGCCGCCGCCCAGCTCCGAGAGTACCTCGCCGGCGACCGCCGCGACTTCGACCTGACCCTGCGCCCGTCGCCGTCGGGCACCGACTTCCAGCGCCGCGCCTGGGACGCGCTCAAGGCGATCCCCTACGGCGAGACCCGGACCTACGCCGAGCAGGCCGCGGCCATCGGCGCGCCGACGGCGAGCCGGG
>JAGQIT010000650.1 GCA_020431135.1 Myxococcales bacterium
CGCCTCCCCTCGCGCGCGCCGTAGGTCCCGCGGCTCCCGCGTTCTCGCGCCCGCGGGGTCGCGGGGCGCAGAAAACATGTCCAAAGAGACACCATCGAGATCCCGACCGTCGCGCCGAGCGCTGAGCAGACGGTCCGGGCGCTCGGTCGCCCGGCGCGTCGCCACCGGCCCGCCGACACGCATCGGTCGCCTTCAATCCGCGCGAGCGAGTCGCGACCGTACGACCGCGCCGCGCCACGCCTCCGCGGCTCCCCTCGCGCGCCCGCGGCCTTGCCGAGTCGACCGCGATGTGGCATCCGTGCGCCGATGCGCGAGCACCTCCCTGCGATCGAGATCGACCCCACCTCGGGCCCGGCGACGGCCGCCGTGATCTGGCTCCACGGCCTCGGCGCGGACGGCCACGACTTCGCCCCGGTCGTCCCCCTCCTCGACCTCCCCCACGTCCGCTTCGTCTTCCCGCACGCGCCGCGGATCCCCGTGACGATCAACAACGGCTGGGTGATGCGCGCCTGGTACGACATCCGCAGCCTCGACCGCCGCCCCGACCGCGAGGACCCGACGCAGATCCGGGCCTCCGCGGAGAAGATCGCCGCGCTCCTCGACCGCGAGATCGAGCGCGGGATCCCGAGCGCCCGGATCGTCCTCGCCGGCTTCTCGCAGGGCGGCGCCATGACCCTGTACGCCGGCCTGCGCCACCCCTCGCAGCTCGCCGGGCTCCTCGCGCTCAGCGCCTACATGCTCCTCCCCGAGGCCCTCGCCGCAGAGGTCGCGCCGGCGAACGCCGCGACGCCGATCTGCGCCGCGCACGGCAAGTTCGACGACATCGTCCCGCTCTACGCCGGCCGCGCGGCCCTCGATCAGATCGCGGCGGTCGATCGCCAGCGCGATCCGAGCGGCGCCCGCGAGATGCGCTGGCACGAGTATCCGATCGGCCACGAGGTCTCGCCCCCCGAGCTGGCGATGGTCGCGGAGTGGCTCCGGGACCGGCTGCCGCCCACGGCATAGGAGGCACTGTACCGGTCCCGCGCGCCGGTCCGCGTCACGTACCATCCCCGCGATGTCCCCCCTCCGCCTCCTCCTCGGCATCGCCCTCCTCCTCGCGCTCGGACCCGCCTGCACCGGCGACGGCGGTGCGACCGCGGCCGAGACCTCCGCGACAGAGACCTCCGCGACAGAGACCTCCTCCACGACCATCGTCTCCACCGCGACCAGCGACACCACAACCGGCGACTCCACAACAACCGGCGACTCCACCACCACCACCGGCGACACCGACACCACGACCCCCACCGCCGAGACCACCGACACAAGCGGCGACACCAACACCACGGGCGACACCGGCACGACCGGCGACACCGACGGCCTCTGCCTCGACCGCGGCGACCTCGGCCCCCTCGACTACACCGTCGTCGACCAGCCGATCAGCGAGTTCTTCGGCGCCAGCGACTTCGCCGCGATCCTCAGCGCCGAAGACGACTACGCCGCCTACTTCGACGGCCCGCCCCCCGCCGATCTGGCGAGCGAGTGGTTGGTCCTCGCGCAGCCGGGACGGACGACGATCGGCACCCGTCACAGCCTCGTCGGCGTCGACATCGACGGCGCCTGCAGCCTCGCGGTGACCTACGCGACCGCGACGCTGGGCGACAGCTGCGAGACCTTCACGACCTACACCCGCCCCGCGCCTCTCCTCGCGCGCACGCCGATCGGCTTCGATCCGCCGACCGAGCCGGCGCTCCTCAAGGCGCCCGGTCAGCCCTTCGACTGCGGACGCCAGGGCGTCGGCGAGTTCGAGCCGTGCACCGAAGACACCTGGTGCGCCCCCGGGCTCCTCTGCGCCGGGATCACCCGCGCGAGCCCCGGCATGTGCATGGACGCGGCGCTCCGCGGCGTCTTCGACAGCCTCGACCTCGACCTCGAGTTCACGAAGGGGCAGCCCCTCATGACGACGATCGAGGCCGCGGGCCTCGCCACCGTCGACATGGACGTCATCATCAACGTCGTCGTCGACCACCCCGATCCCAGCGCGCTGACGATCACCTTGACCAACCCCTCGGCGAACGAGGTGATGGTCTGGGACCAGGAGCCCGACCCCTTCGACGCGATCTGGTACCCCGAGCCCGGGACCCTGAGGCTGTCACGCGTGCCGGTCGGGTTCTCTGGGGACGAGTCCGTCAACGGGACCTGGATCCTGACGATCACGAGCACCAGCGACGCGCCCGGGAGCCTCGTCAGCTGGCAGCTCGAGATCATGAGCCGCTACGACTAGGAGCTGCGCTGCCGCGGCGACAGCGAGCGTTCGGGAGCAGCGGCGCCCGCTTGTAGGCGCGCGGGGCTCAGCCTCCGACAGCGCGCCCCGCCGCGGTCAGCCCCCGCGAGCGCGCGCAGGCGAGCGCTCACCGGCGCCCGGCTTGCGTCGAGGAGACCCCTGCGCCGATGATGGAGTTCGGTCGTCCTCCGCCGGGCAGATCGCCGACGTCGCATGCCGAGCAAGCCGCCGAGCCCCAAGTCCTTCACCAGCATCGTCGACGGGCCGACCCTGACGATGCCGACCCTGAACCCCCTCACCCTCAACCACGACGTCGAGGTCGATCGCCAGGCGGCGGCGGAGATCGGGCAGATCCTCTCCGAGCTCGAGGCCCGCGGGGTCTCGCGCGCGACGCCCACCGAGTTCCGCGACGAGGAGCGCCGCGAGATCCGGCGCCAGCTCGCGGACCTCCTCAACCTCGACGTCAAGCAGATCCCAGCGCAGCGCCCGACGGCGCGGATCAACTACCCGGGCGACGCCATCTGGATCAGCCTCGACAGCTTCGGCGGCGAGGTCTGGTCGGGCAGCGAGGGCCTCTACGTCCACCGCGCGCTGCGCAGCGCCGCCTCCTTCACGCTCCTGCGCCGCGCCGGCTCGTCCGTCGGCTTCGCCTGCGAGGGCGGCCCCGGCACCTACCTCTTCGCCGCCCGCGTCGAGACCCGCCAGCGGACGATCCGCACCTACGCGATCGAGAACACCGACCACCGCGGCGCCCAGGATCTCCAGGTCGCCGGCGACAAGGTCCTCATGCTCGTCGACTTCCCCAAGGGCGGCCGCGTCGGCGTGCTCTTCTCGTGCGGCGGCCAGCACCCGGTGAAGGTCTTCGGCGTCGAGGTCTACCGCGTCCGCTAGCGGCCCTCGGCCAATGTCCCGCGCGGGCTCGCGCCGCAGTCGTCGGCCCAAATCGCCGTCTGAATGTACATTGACTTGAGCGCATCGCCCGGCACAGCAGCGATTGTACGTACATTCGCGGCCGACGATTGGCGGCCCGACGACAACTTCGCCGCAGCCTGTCAGCGCAGCGCGGCGATGACGACGCTGAATGCGTCCCGCGCCAGGATGTCAACCTCCCGGAACCCGGCCTCGCGGAGCAAGTCGACGAATTTCGTCACATGGAGGCCATCTTCGGCGCCAAACTCCTCCCCCGGCGGCAAACCTGCCACTACGTTCTCGTAATATTCATACCCCATCGCCTCGTCGAGTCTCTGCCAGAAGTCGGCCCAGTCACGGTTGAACTGATCACTCGCGCCAGGAAGCTCGGCTGCGAGCCAGGCCGCGTGTGGTGCCGCGAGATCTGCGATCGGCGAGGCCGGCTCGAGAAACGCGAACATCCCGCCCGGAGCGAGCGACTCTCGCACCTCGCCGAGGATCTCGAGGAGCCGTCGGTCGTTGAACCAGTGGAGCGCGTTGGCGAGGAGCGCCGCATCGTACGGCCCCGGGCACTCCGCACGCCAGGCGGAGGTCCACAGGTCGCCGCGAACGACCCTGTGTGTCAGACCTTCCCGCTGGTTCACCGCCCGGCAGAGCGCGAGGAAGAACTCATCACGGTCCACGTGGTCGACCTGCGCCTCGGGGAAGCGCGCCCGCACAGCGCGGCCGACGTCCCCCGGTCCGCAACAGAGATCGAGCACCCTCGGAGACCGCTCGTTCGGGAGAATGGCGACGAGTTGGCGTATGAGACGCTCGCGGTCGGTGCCGCCCTGCATGTGACGCCATCGCCCCATCCACTCGGCGATATCGAGTCCAGCGACAACCTCTTCGACACGTTCGCGAAGTGACTGCAAGTCTGATAGCACAATCGACTTATACCGCCTCGCTCGCGAATAACCACGTGAAAGAACGAGCCGCACAGCCGGACGCTCCGCGCGGCGGCGCGTCACACTACCGATCATCTGGGGGGACACGATCCGTAGCGCGCCCGCGACCCGCCCGAGGCCCCGCGCTCCGCAGTGGCCAATGAGCGCTCACCAGGTTGACGGTGCCCCCACCACAAAGATAGATTGAACAGTATGAGACTCTGTGTGCTCCAGTGCGCGCATACATCCCCGGTCGACAATTACTACCGCGACCCCTCGCCCTGGCTGCCTGAGCACACGTGGGAGCACCACTTTGTCGACAAGGCGAGCGCCGGATCGACGGTCGTCGAGTTGGTGCGCAGCGGCCGCTTCGACGCGTTCGTCAACCTGTGTGACGGCGCGCATGGCAGCGTCGACGCGGGGATCGAAGTCGTACAGACGCTGGAGCGCCTAGGGGTCGCCTTCACCGGGGCCGACAGCGGGTTCTTCGAGCCCACGCGGGAGGAGATGAAGCTCGCAGCGCACGCGTACGGGCTCGCGACGCCGCACTACGCGTTCGCGGACAGCCCGTCCGCCGTCGAACTGGCCGGCAGGCTGCGCTTCCCGCTTCTCGTCAAGCACCCCAACGGCTACAGCAGCCTCGGCATGACGCGGGCATCACGGGTGACCACCCGCGCACAGCTCCGTGTCGAGGCAGAGCGGATCATTGACACCTACGGCGCAGCGCTGATCGAGGAGTTCATCGAGGGGCGTGAGTTCACTGTGCTTGTCGTCGAAGACCCGGAGGCCCCGGATGCGCCGATCGCCTTGACCCCCGTCGAGCTCCGCTTCCCCCCCGGCGAGACCTTCATGCACTTCGACCTCAAGTGGGTCGACTACGAGGATCTCGGGTGGCGGCCGGTCGACGATCCAGAGCTCGCCAGTCGGCTGCGCGCCGTGTCTCGGTCCTTCTTCCTCGCGCTCACGGGCAGCGGCTACGGCCGCTGTGATATTCGGATGGATGCCGACGGGGGGCTCCATCTCCTCGAGATCAACCCCAATTGCGGGATCTTCTACCCGCCCGAGGATCCGGGTAGCGCCGACGTCATCCTCCGTAACGACCCCCTCGGATACCGCGGCTTCCTCGAGAAGATCCTCGCATCGGCGCGCCGTCGCCGACGCCAGCGAGTCCAGCGCTGGGCTGTCGCCTCGAGCGCGGATACGGGTCACAGGATCTTCGCAACAGAGGCGCTCGCGGCCGGCGAGGTCGTCGTGCGGGGCGAGGCGCGCCCGTACCACCTCGCCACTCGCAGATACATCGCGCGGCGGTTTGATACCGACAGGCAGCGTCGCATTGAGCACCACGGCGTCCCGCTCTCGGACGATCTCGTGGCACTGTGGGGAGAGCGGCCGGGGCAGTGGCTGCCAATTCAACACTCTTGCGATCCGAATGCATGGTATGAGGGCCTCGATCTCGTCGCCCGGCGGTCAATCGCCGCAGGCGAGACGATCACCGTCGACCACGCAACGCGCCTCCCAGGCGGCTTCGAGCCCTTTGCCTGCAGCTGCGGCGCCGCGGCGTGTCGTGGTGAGGTGCGCCCGGATGACTGGCTCTTGCCGGTGCTACGCGAGCGCTACGGGGGCCATGTGTCGCTGGCGGTCCGTCACCGGCACTCCGAATGGGACGCGTCTAGAGCGACGACTCACTAGAGGATGACGATGATGATCACGGTGAACCCGTCGACATATTCGTCGCCCCGCGCGCTCGCGCCGAGGGAGCGGCGCCAACCCGGTCTGCGCGACGCTCAGTGCCGAGCGCGCGCGCGCTCCGCTCTGCGGGCCGCGAAGCCCAGTCGCCGCGATCACGCGCGGCGCCGAGGTGTTCTGGCGCGACCATCGACCAGCTAGGCCGCCCCCTCGGGCGCGGCGCAGCCGTCGTCGCAGCTGGGCTTGCGCGACGGTGTACCGCGGCCCATGCTCCCTCACCTTGGCGCCGCTCACCCTCGCAAGCCTCGCTACGTGGGCGCTCGTGGTCGCCGGCGCCGTCGCGCTCCAGGGCCGCGGCTTCGCCACCTTCATCGCGGTTCTCCTCGGCGTCCACACAGCCTCGGCCCTCGCGCTCGCCGACGCCTTCGGGGAGCTCGGGCCGCTGTGGATCGGCCTCCAGGCCGCCACCTACCTCCACTTCCTGACCCTCGCGCGCCCGCGGATGCGGCCGCGCTGGTGGCGGGCGCTGGTGGCGGTGCCGGCCTCCTACTTCGTCGCCGCCGTCTTCCTGGCGATCCCGTGGGCGATCGCCGCGGCCCTCGGCCTGCCGCCCGTCGGCCTGTGGATCCCCTTCGCGCTCGCCGGCGTCGGCCTCGTCGAGTCGCTGTGGACCCGCGCGGAGATCGTCGACGTCGTCCTCGACGGCGTCGACGCGGGCGCTGAGGTGATCCCCTACCCGGCCGGGCGCGTGCGCCGGCCCGCCGGCGGCGAGGCGCTGTCGATCGTCCAGATCACCGATCCGCACCTCGGCCCCTTCATGTCGGAGCGCCGCCTCCGGCGGATCTGCGCCCGCGCGGTCGAGCGCGCCCCCGATCTCATCCTCCTCACCGGCGACTTCCTGACGATCGAGTCGCACGCCGATCCCGAGCTCCTCGTCCGCGCCCTCGCGCCGCTCGCCGCCCTCGAGGGGCGGGTCTTCGCCTGCCTCGGCAACCACGACTACGAGGCGCCCGAGACCGTCCTGCGGGCGCTCCGCGCCGCCGGGGCGACGCTCCTGGTCGACCGCGAGGCGATCGTCCAGACGCGCGCTGGCCCGGTGCAGATCCTCGGCTTCGACTTCGTCTGGCGCGACCGCGAGCGCCACCTCCGGGCCGTCTGCGCCCGCCACCCGCGGCGCCCCGGTCACCTCCGCCTCGCCCTCCTCCACGATCCGGGCGCCTTCCGCCACCTCCCGACCGACGCCGTCGACCTCGTATTCAGCGGCCACACCCACGGCGGCCAGGTCGGCCTCGTCTCCTTCGGCCTCGGCTGGACCGTCCTCCGCGCCCTCTCCTCGATCCCCGATCACGGCCTGTGGGCGCGCGGCCGCGAGCGACTCTACGTCCACCGCGGCACCGGCCACTACGGCTTCCCGGTGCGCGCCGGCGTGCCCGCCGAGGAGTCGCTGATCCGCCTCCACCTCGGCTGACCGCCACGACCGGACATGTTCATATGAACATGTCTAAAGTCGCATGGACATCGGCGGGGCGACCGGCGTCGGCGAGACTCGCCGTCCTCACCCGGGCGCCGCGCCTACGCCCCGCGGGCGTGCTCGGAGTAGGCCGCGAGGAGGGCGTTGTAGATCATCTCGCCCATCGCGTCGGTGCCCTTGCGGCTGAGGTGCTTGAGGTCCGGCGAGACCTTGCGATCCTTGAGCCAGGCGTGGACCGAGCCGGCGCCGCCCATCGCCGCGACCGAGTCGAAGAAGGCGCAGCCCTCCTCGGCCGCGAGCTCGCGCTCGACCGCCTGCATCTTCTCGACGTGCGCCGGCTCGACGTCGTAGGGGCCGGAGCGCCCGTGGTCCGTGACGCCGACGAGCAGGCAGGCGACGTCGCGCTTGCCCTGACGGAGCTTGCGGACCGTCGTCCGGTACTCCTCCTTGAAGTCGGCGAGCGCCACCGAGTTGTTGACGAAGCGGCGCAGATCGTTGCCGCCGTAGTTGATCACGAGGAGGTCGGGGTCGCGGTGGGCGACCTGGCCGGCGATGTGCTGATCGTCGTAGCCGTGGAGGCGGCGGACGTAGGCGCCGGTCATGCTGACGGTGTCCCAGACGATCCCCGGGCCCTCGTTCTCCATGACCACGCCGTAGACGCGGACGGCCCCGTTGCCCCCGGGGCGGAGCTCGACGGTGTGCTCGCCGGGGTCGACCTCGACGACGTGCCAACGATCGTCGAGCTCCTCTGCGCGGGTCGGGATGACCTCGTAGGGGCCCGCGTCGACGCGGAGCTTGATGTCGCCGCCGCCGGGGTGGGCCGCGTACCACAGCTCGATCTTCGAGACCTCGCGGCCGAAGGCGCCGCGCTGGTGCGGGCCGAGCTTGGTCCAGGCGTCGCCCTCACCGCGGAAGGTGTGGCCGCCGAGGCCGTAGCGCCCGTCCTTCTTGCAGAGGTAGGCGATGTAGCAGATCTTCCAGCCGGCGGCCTCGATCTTGGCGACGTTGCTCG
>JAGQIT010000651.1 GCA_020431135.1 Myxococcales bacterium
ACCGCGTAGTAGATGATCGGCACGTCGACGGCGCCGAAGATCGCGAGGGCGGCGGCGAGGCGGCGGTTCTGCGTCGCGCCGAAGTGGCGGATCAACAGGTAGGCCGCGATCACCAGCCACAGGAGCGCGGTGGTCATCTGCCGGGCGTCGCCGGTCCACGGCTTCCCCCAGGTCGCGTTGCCCCAGATCGGCCCGGTCAGGAGCACGCCGAGGCCGCAGACGAAGCCGATCTCCGCGGCCGCGAGGGCGACCGCCGACGCGGTCACCGAGCGCTTGCGCAGCTCGACCGCCGCCGCGATACCGCAGACGAGCGCCATCAGCATCGTCAGCCAGCCCATCGGCACGTGATAGAAGAAGATCTTGAACGCGGTCCCCATCGTCCGCTCGATCGGCGTGTCGAGGAAGATCCGCGCGACGCTGTAGGGGAAGATCGCCGCCGCGGCGACGAGCATCGCGTCGGGGAGAACGCGGCGGATCATCGCCCCGCCCTCCCCCGCGCCGGCTTGCTGCCGCCGCCGCTGCCGACGAGCACCGGCTCGAAGAGCCAGGCGCCGAGGACGACGAGAACCAGGTCGACCGCCGCCATCCGCCCGAGGTAGGCGTCGGCGCCGGGGTGGGCCTCGAGGAGCGCCCTAGTCGCGACCAAATTGAACATGAGGACAGGTGTCGTCAGGGGGTGGAGGATCAGCGAGAGGAGGACGTTCTTCCCGCTCCCGGTGGCCAGGCCGGCGGCGAAGAGCGTACCGACGGCGACGTAGCCGACGCAACCCAGGACGACCATCGCCGCCGTGAAGAGCGGCCGCTCGGCCATCGGCGCGGCCCCCGGGAAGATGACGATGAGCCCCGGGACGAGGACCGCCGAGGCGAGGAGGAGGATCATTAGGGCGATGGCCGCCTTTGCGAAGTAGATCGCCACGCGATCCACCGGCCCGACCAGGAGCGCCCGCAGCGTGTCGGCCTCGCGCTCGCGATCGAAGACCCGCGTCAGGGTGAGGGCGCCGACGAAGGCGACGCTGAGCCAGAGCGCGCCGGGGACGGTCATCACCTGCGCGTCCGACGGCACCGCCCCGAGCGACACGGCGAAGAGCGCGATCATCACCACGCTGAAGAAGGCCGAGGTCAGGACCACCTCGAGCGAGCGCACCTCCTGGCGGAGCTCGGCGAGCAGGAGCAGGCGGATCTGACGGAGGAGGCGCATCGCCGCCGGCGGTTCTAGCAGATCGGAGACGCGCAGGTGTACGCCGCGACCGACGGACGCCCTCGCCCCCGCCGCGACGAGCTCACCTCGGGCTCACCTCGAGCGCACAGACGCCGCGTATCCGCCCAGGATCGCGGCGCGGGCGACCCTCCGCGAGCGGAGGAAGACAGAGGTCCGCGTCCGCGTCGCGCCGCCGCGTGCGTACGTGCGCGCGCGTCGGCGGCTCAGCGCTGCGGCCCCGCCCAGAGCGCCGCGGTCTCCTCGCGGAAGCGCCGGCCGTCGACGTCGTCGTCGCGCCGCCGGGCCTCGCCCGCGATCACGCCGCCCTCGAGGTGGAGGATCCGATCGGCGACGCGGACGAGCATGTCGTGGTCGTGCGACGACAGCAGGATCGCCGAGCCGCGCGCCCGCTCCTCCGCGAGGATCCCGGCGAGGAGGTCGCGCCCCTGGCGATCGAGCGCGGTGAAGGGCTCGTCGAGGATCAGGATGTCGGGGCGCCCGGCGAGCGCCCGCGCGAGGGCGAGGCGCTGGGCCATGCCGCGCGAAAAGGTCCCGGCCATCAGCTCCGCGGCGTCGGCGAGGCCGAAGCGGGCGAGCACCGCGGCGCTCGCCTCGGTCTCGGCGCCGACCGTCGCCCGCAGCGAGGCGTAGAGGTCGAGGTTCTCCCGCGCCGAGAGCCCGAGGTAGATCTGCGGCCTGTGGGCGACGTAGGCGAAGCGGGCCCGCCGCTCGAGGCTGAGGTCGTCGAAGGGCGCGCCGGCGAGACGGCGCTCGCCCTCGTCCGCCGGCAGGAGCCCGGTGAGGATCGAGAAGAGCGTCGTCTTGCCGGCGCCGTTGGCCCCGACGAGGCCGACGATCTCGCCCGCGTCGAGGCGGAGGTCGACCTTCTTGAGCACCCGCTTGCGACCGAAGCGCTGGCTGATCCCGCGGGCCTCGAGCGGGGCGAGGCTCGGGGTCATGCCGTCGGTTTCTCCGGCTTCTCCGGCTTCTCCGGCTTCGCGCCCGCGGCCTTCGTCGGCTCCCCCAGCGCCTCGAGCTGGCGGATCACCCGGTCGAGCTCGAGGGCGAGGAGCATCCGCCGCTCCTGCGCGTCGTCGCCGTCCCCTGCGGCCATGATCAGCTCGACGAGCTCGCGCTTGCGGGCGAGGAGGCGCTCGCGGACGCCGCGGCGCGGGCTTCGGAGCAGGACGATCCCGAGGATCCCGAGGATCCCGAGGCCGAAGCCGAGCCCGAGCTCCCGGTAGATCCGTGGGCGCACCGGCAGGCCCTCGACGACCAGCTCGAGCGGCACGCCAGCGTCGCGCGGACCGAGCTCGTAGTAGTCGTAGGGCGCCTCGGGGGCCTGCGGCGGCGGCTTCGGCGGGCCCTTCGCCCCCTTGGCCAGGTTCAGCTCCTTAGGCAGCAGCGCCCCGCCCTCGAGGAGCGGCAGCGTCGGCGTCCAGCGGATCGTCGCCTCGCCGTCGTGCTCGACCAGGTAGGCGAACGAGAGGTCGACGACCTCGCCCGGCGGGATCGGCTCGCTGAGCGTGGCGAAGGGCGCCTTGTCGTTGTGCTCGAGGATCGGCGCCGCGCGCTCCATGACGACGAAGCCGATCGCCCCCTCGCCCCCCTCGACCTTGAGCGGCCGCCCTGGCCAGAAGGCCTCGTCGCCGTCGACGAAGACCTGGTAGAGCTGCGTGACCTGGGCGAGGTCGTTCTCGCGGCCGGCGATCTCGAGCTGAGCCGCGGTCCGGATCCGCGAGACGTCGCTGGTCGTCGGGAAGACCCGGACCTCGGCGATCGCCCCCATCGACTCGTGGAGGCGGAAAAGCGACGAGCGGAAGGGCGCGCCCTTGTAGTCGACCTCGATCTGGTAGGCGGCGTCGACGTTGACCGTGATCCCCTCGAGGTAGGCGACGCCGTCAGGGCCCGAGACCCCCTCGTAGGCGCTCTGGGCCCCCGTCACGTCGAATTGCGTGATCTCGACCGTCTGCTGCGACACCGGCTGATCGTCGGCGTCGACCACCGACACCCGCACCGCCCCGGCCTTCACCGTGGGCGTCAGCCGCGGCGGCATCACCGGGCGCCGACGGGTCGGCGCCGCCGGCGACGCGCTCGCCTGACCGACGGTGAAGACGAGCGCCTGCCCCTGCTCCGCGACGTTGAACTCGACGGAGCGCTGGACCGGCTCGCCCTCCCTGAGCGTGGCCTCGGCGACGAGGACGCTGCCCTCTGGGACATCTTCGCCGTCGAGGCCGTCGAAGAGCGCCCTGCCCTCGCGATCGGTCTTCGCCGTGCGGACGATCGCCTCGCCCTCCGGCGGCCGGATCTCGAGGCGGACCTCGACGTCGGGGAGCCCGCGGCGGGCGCTGAGATCGAGGGCGCCGATGACCAGCGTCCCCTTGGGGAAGCGCGGGTCGCTGAAGGGCTTGCCGGGCTCGGGGATCCCCGCGCGCTCGGCCCCGGAGTCGCCGCCGACCGGGGCCGCCGACGGCGCGCCCTTGACCAACATGACCCGAGAGCCAGCCGACGCGGCGAGCGGGATCTCGCGCGAGCGCACGACCTCGCCGTCGAAGTCAACGCTGGCGATCGCCTGGCCGCCGACGAAGCCGTCGAGGCCGGCGAAGGTCGCCCGGCCCTCGCCGTCGGCCGTCGCCGTTCGGGTCTCCGTGCGGCCGTCGCCGGCGGTCACCTCGAGCTTGACCTCGGCGCCGACCGCCGGCTGGTCGAAGCCGCCGAGGAGGCAGCGGACCGTGACCGTGCCCGCGGCGACCTCGGGATCGAGGCGCGAGAGCCCCGACATCTGCCGCGGATCCGGGCGCCCGCCCATCATCGGCGGCTGAGCGGCGGCCGGGAGCGCGAGCGCGAGAGAGAGGGCGCTGAGCCCCGCGGCGATCCCTAGGCCTAGGAGCGCGGAGCGGGTCCGTCGTCGTCGCCGGATCATGCGGCCTCCAGAGCGGTCCCGCACTGCTTGCAGAAGCGGGCGTCGTCGTCGTTGTGAGTCTGGCACTTGGGGCAGGCGACCCCGCCCGCGGCCGCGGCCTCGGCGGACTCCCCCGCAACCTCGGCCTCGCCGTCGTCCTTGCCGTCGCTGGCCGTCGCCGCCTCCGCCGGGGCGCCGCCGAGGAGCGCGACGACCTCCGGGTGCAGATCGGCGTTGCCGTCGAGCGCGCGCATCACCTCGATCGCCCGCATCTTGTAGGTCGCCGACACCGACTCGTAGTCGCCCTTCGACAGCTTGCCCATGCCGTAGTCGAACTCGAGCTCCTTGAGGGCGCGGAGGAGCCGGCGCTTCTCGTCGCGCAGCTCCGCCTTCGACGCGCCGCCGATGCCGACCTCGATCGACCCCTCAGGGCGTCCGAGCGTCGCGGCGACGACGTAGAGCCGGCGCAGGGCGTAGAGCAGCATGACGCCGGCGAGCGCGAGGCCGACGGTCGGCGGCTCGACGTTGGCGCCGCCGAGGACGACGAGAACGACGAAGAGCGCCGCCCCGCCGAGGATCATCAGGCCGGCGCGGAGCGCCGCCGGCCGGTCGACGCTACGCATCCGCGGCCTCCGTCTTGCTCGTCCCGACGCAGATCAGGGCGCCGCCGAGCATCACCATCATGCCGACCCAGATCCAGTTGACCAGCGGGTTGATGTAGAGGCTGAGCTGGGTCCAGCCGGTGGTCAGGTCGACCTCTTGCATCGACGCGTACACGTCCTCGCCGACGGTCATGTAGCGCGAGACCTCCGTCGTCGGCTGCTCCGGGAGCTGGTAGTACCACCAGCGCGCCGGCGTCAGGACGTCGACGACGTCGCCGCCCTTGAGGACCGCGAGGTCGGCGGTGATCATCTCCTTTTGCCAGTCCTCCGTGACGCGCAGGCCGTCGTGGCGGATGACGTAGGCGCCGAGCTCGTAGCTCTGGCCGGGCTGGAGCTGGACCTTGCGCTCGATCTTGTAGGCGTTGCCNNNGCCCAGCCGAAGAACATCAGGACGATCCCGAGGTGGACGACGTAGCCGCCGTAGCGCCGGCGGGCCTTGAGGAGGAGGCCGATCAGCGCCTCGACGACCCCCTGCTCGCGCCGGCTCCGGCGCAGCGACACGCCGCGGTAGAACTCCTGGACGATCGTCCAGAAGGTGAAGCCGCACAGGCCGAAGCAGGCGAGGCCCCACGGCGACTCGACGCCGAGCACCGCCGGCGCGAGCGTGCAGCCGGCGCCGACGACCAGCGGCCCGGTGAACTGCTTGATCAGGTTGGCGCCGGTGGTCTTGCGCCAGGCGAGCAGCGGGCCGACGCCGGTCAGCAGGAGGAGCGCGAGCCCCAGCGGCCGCATGTAGCGGTTGAAGAAGGGCGGGCCGATGACCTTGCGCTCGCCGGGGTCGAGCCAGCCGAGGGCGTCGGGGTAGCGCTCGACGAGGATGTTCATCCACTCGATGAAGGTCGGCCACATCGTCGCCCCGAGGACGAAGAGCGAGCAGACGAGGAAGAGCCAGTTGTTGACGAGGAACGCGAACTCGCGGCTGAGGGCGCTCTCGAGCTCGCCGCGGGCGCGCAGCAGCGGCCGCCGCCAGATCACCAGGCCGAAGGAGAAGACGACGATCAGCAGCATGAAGGCGCCGAAGGTCCAGGCGAGATCCGAGTCCTCGCCGAAGGCGTGGACGCTCTGGACGACGCCGCTGCGGGTCATGAACGTGCCGACGATCGTCAGCAGGAAGCTGATGATGATCAGGGTGACGTTCCAGATCTTCATCATCCCCCGGCGCTCCTGGATCATCACCGAGTGGAGGAAGGCGACGGTCGTAAACCAGGGCAGGAGGCCCGCGTTCTCGACCGGATCCCAGGCCCAGTAGCCGCCCCAGCCGAGCTCCTCGTAGGCCCACAGACCGCCCAAGATCAGGCCGATCGACAGGAAGATCCACGAGAAGAGCACCCAGCGCCGGACGCTGCGCTGCCACGTCGCGTCGACCTGGCCGGAGATCAGCGCCGCCATCCCGAAGGCGTAGGGCACCGCCAGCGACACGTAGCCGAGGTAGAGGCTCGGCGGGTGGAAGATCATGTAGAAGTTCTGGAGCAGCGGGTTGAGCCCGCGGCCCGTCGTCGGCACGTCGATCAGGTAGGGCGCGAAGGGATCCTTGAGGAAGAGGAGGAGCCCGGCGAAGAAGACCGTGATCGCCGAGAGCACGGCGACGACGTGGGGGATCAGCCGGCGGTGGCGCCTGCGGTTGGCCCGCACGGCGAGCGACGCGAAGAGCGTGTGGAGGAGCACCCAGAAGAGCAGCGAACCGTCGAGCCCGCCCCAGAACGCCGTGATCTTGTAGAAGAGCGGCATCGCCGAGTCGCTCGTGTGCTGGACGTACTGGATCGAGTAGTCCCCGGCGAGGAAGGCGTAGATGATCAGCGACGACGCGAAGGCCGAGAGCCCGAAGGTCGCGTACAGACCCTGGACGCCAGCCTCGACCAGCCGCGGCGACCGACGGTAGGCGCCGGCGACCGACAGACCGACGGTGACGACGCTCATCAGGAAGATCAAAAGGATCGTCAGCGACCCGAGGCTTGCAATCGTCATAGGTGTTCGGCTCCTAGCCCGCGGCGCGGGCGTGTCGCCCAGGCGGGCGTACTATAGAAGTCACCGCGGCGGCCAGCGGCGACGATCTCGGGCGCTCCAGTGGTGCGAGGGGGCGCATCTGAAACTCAGGTCAGCGCGGTGACGGCGGAGGCGCAGCCCACCTAGCGCTCGGCCATCGGCTCCTCTTCGTACTTCGACGGGCACTTGGCGGCCATCTCGTCCGACTCGAAGGTGCCGCCGGCCGACGCCAGCTGACCGGTCAGCACGACCTCGCCGCCCTCGGCGAAGGTGTCCGGCACCATGTTCGTGAAGTGGACCGCCATGCGCTCCCCTTCGCTCTCGATCTCGAAGGTGTAGTCGCCGGAGGCGCCGACCTTCTGGCGGATCGTCCCGGGGACGACCGTGCCGTGGACCTTGATCGTCCGCCCCGTGTACTCGTCCGGCGACTGCACGACCTTGTCGGCGTAGACGTACTCGAGCACGCCCTCGCCGTCGTCCGAGAGCACCAGGAAGGCGATCGCGCCAGCGACCGCGAGACCGAGAACTGCTTTGGTTGCGAGTGGGAGCGCCATATCAACCTCCGATGCTGATCATTGCCTTCTGGGGACCGCCGCCGCCATCGAGGGTGAACCGGTGGCCGTCCTCTTTTCTTCCTAGCACCCTCCGGACCGCCGCTTCGAGCGCTCCGGGGTCGTCGCTGCGGACCGCGCGGCGGAGATCGCCGGACTCGTCGCGGGCGAGGCAAGCGTGCAGCTGGCCGGTCGCCGACAGACGCAGGCGGTTGCAGGTCGCGCAGAAGTTCTCGGTCATCGCCGCGATCACGCCGAAGCGCCGCCCCGCCCACGGTCCGCTGGCGATCCGCCAGTAGGTCGCCGGGCCGAGGCCGCGCGCGTCCGCGCCGTCGTCGGCCACGACCGCGCCGTCGAGCGCCGCCGCGAGCTCGTCGCGGATCGCCGCCGCCGGCATCAGCTCGCCGGGCACGAAGAGCGCGCCCGCGGACATCGGCATGAGCTCGATGAAGCGCGGGACGAGGCCGCGCCCCCAGGCGAAGCGGACGATCGTCGCCAGCTCGTCGTCGTTGAAGCCGCGGATGGCCACGGTGTTCATCTTCGCCGCGAGCCCGACCGCCCGCGCGGCGTCGATCCCCGCGAGCACCCGACCGAGGTCGCCGCGCCGGGTGATCTGACGGAAGCGCGCGGGGTCGAGGCTGTCGACGCTGATCGTCAGCTGGCGCAGGCCGGCCTCCGCGAGCTTCGGGGCGAGGGCCGCGAGGCGCTCGCCGTTGGTCGTCATCACCACCTCGAGGCGGCGACCGCTCGCGGCCTCGATCCGGCTCAGGGCCGCGACAAGCTCGACGATCCCGCGACGCACGGTCGGCTCGCCGCCAGTCAGGCGCACCCGCTCGACGCCCCAGCGGGCGAAGGCGCGGCAGACCTCGACGATCTCCTCGTGAGAGAGCACCTCGCTGCGCGGGCGGTGCTCGATCCCCTCCGCCGGCATGCAGTAGGTGCAGCGGNNCAGCGGTAGTTGCAGCGATCGGTCAGCGACAACCGCAGGTAGCGGACCCGTCGAGCCTGCGGATCGATCAACGGGCCGCCGCGCGCATGCGGCTCCCCAGAGCTGCGGATCTGGACCAGCATCGACTCGCTTGAACCCTGTGAATCTTACGCCACGTCAGGTTGACCTGCAGGTCGCGGCCTCCGGGATTCTTTCACGCCGCCGACGCCGCGAAAAGCGGCCGCGACCCCCGGACGCGGCCGAAATCGACATCATCGGCGAACACCGCGAGGGGCAACACAGGTCTGGCAAGACCGCGCGTCCCTCGCCTCGCCCGGTGAGTTCCCGATCGCCGCCGCTTAAACGAAGTGAGCCGCCACCGAAGTGACGGCTCACCGCGACGTCAGGGGAAGGTCTAGTGCTCGGCCGCGCCGCCCTCGGCGGCCTCGCCCTCACCGTGGGCCTCGCCGTCGCCGCCGTGCGCCTCACCGTGACCGGGGTGCGCGGCCTCGTACTCCGCGAGGCGCGTCGGGTCGTTCGAGATCCCGACCTGGAGGACCTCGCCAGCGTTGCGCTGCTCCTCCCTGCGCACGAAGGTCCGCTGCTCATCGTTGAGCGCGTCCCGGGCCTGCAGATCGAAGAGCGTGAAGCCGAAGAAGATGCCGATGAAGATCAGCGTCCCGAGGAAGACGAAGAGGTTGTACTTGTCGTCGTACTTCAGGTGCATGAAGAAGGCGACGACGAGCGACGCCTTGATCACCGCGACGAAGATCGCCACCGGCAAGCTCAGGGGCCCGAGGTCCGCGAACGAGACCGCGTAGGTCAGGCCCGTGAGGACGAAGAGCGCCATGAGGACGACGACGTAGTGCGACGCCGGCGAGACGTGGTGGTGGGTCTCCACCGCGTCCGGGGACTCTTTGCCGTTGAGGAAGATGGTGTTGCTCATGACGTCCTCACTTCACCAGGTAGAGGAGAGGGAAGAGGAAGATCCAGACGAGGTCGACGAGGTGCCAGTAGAGCCCGGCGTTCTCGACCCCCGCGTAGTTCTGCGCCGAGAACTCACCGCGGCTAGCCCGCATGTAGATCCAGATCATGATCCCCATGCCGACGACGACGTGGACGCCGTGGAGGCCGGTCATGAAGAAGTAGATGCCGAAGAAGATGTGAGGGAGGCCCTCGATCTCGTAGCCGTGGAGGTGCGCCGTGTAGAACTTGCCCGGGAGCATCCCGTGCTCGAACTTGGCGCTGTACTCGAAGTACTTGACGACCAGGAAGATCCCCGCGCAGAGGAGCGTCAGCAGGAGGTACTTCTTGATCTTCGCCGAGTCCTCCGCGTTGTTCGGGCGCCCGACCTGGGCCGCGCGGACCGCCATCGCCATCGTCCACGACGAGAAGAGGAGGACGCAGGTGTTGATGCCACCGGCGGTCTTGCTCAGGTACTCGTGGGCCCCCAGGACCATGTCCGGGTAGAAGCCGCGGATGACGAAGTAGGCGAGGAAGAGGCCGCTGAACATCAGCAGCTCGGTGGCGAGGAAGAGCCACATCCCGAGCTTCGCAGCCCCGGCCTGCTGCCCCATGGTGTCGAAGTGGTGCGCCAGGTGGGGGTTGTGCTCCCCCGTGGTGTGGTGCGCCGCGTGTGTTGCGTTGCTCATGGTGCTACCGCCCTCTCATCAGTGGTGGCCGCCGGCCGACTTGTCGATCTCCGGGAAGTCGTAGGGGCTCCCGGTGACGTGCGGAGTGTCGTGGAAGTTGTGCTCGATCGGCGGGCTTGAGGTCTGCCACTCGAGCGACATCGCGTTCCAGGGGTTGTGGCCAGCCTTCGGCGCGCTCTTGCGCAGGGCCATCGCCAGGGAGACGCCCGCGATGAGGAGACCAGTGGCGAGGATCCACGAGCCGATCGTCGAGATCTGGTGCATCGTCTGGTACTCGGGGAGGTACGCGAAGTAGCGCCGCGGCATCCCCTGGTGCCCGAGGAAGAACTGGGTCCCGAAGGTGACGTTGAAGCCGATGAACACCAGGAGGGCGCCGAGCTTGCCGAGCCCCTCATGGTAGAAGCGGCCCGTGATCTTCGGCCACCAGTGGTAGAGGCCGCCGATGAAGGCGATCGCCAGCCCACCCATCATGACGTAGTGGAAGTGGGCGACGACGAAGTAGGTGTCGTGGAGGTGGACGTCGACCGAGATGGTCGCCAGGTAGAGGCCCGTCAGTCCGCCGATCGTGAACGTCCAGAGGAACATCAGGCCGTACCACATCGGCGTGTTGTAGACGATCGACCCGCCGTAGAGGGTCGCCACCCACGAGAAGACCTTGATCGCCGTCGGCACCGCGACCGCGAAGGTCAGGAAGGAGAAGACCACGCCGACGAGCTCCGACTGGCCGGAGACGAAGAGGTGGTGCCCCCAGACGAGGAAGCTGATGATGGCGATCGCCACCGACGACAGGGCGATCGCCTTGTAGCCGAAGATGTGCTTCCGGGCGTGGACCGTCACCAGCTCGCTGAGGATGCCGAAGCCCGGGAGGATCATGATGTAGACCGCCGGGTGGCTGTAGAACCAGAA
>JAGQIT010000652.1 GCA_020431135.1 Myxococcales bacterium
ATGCTCTACCTCGACTACTCGCGCGGCGAGGGCCAGTGGGTGGCGAACGCCCACGGCGGCCGCGAGAACCTCGAGGCGATCGACTTCCTCCGCCACCTCGGCGCGGCGATCGACCAGCACTACCCCGGCGTCCACATGATCGCCGAGGAGTCGACCGCCTGGCCCAAGGTCTCGCGGCCGGCGGCCGACGGCGGCCTCGGCTTCGACATGAAGTGGGACATGGGCTGGATGCACGACACGCTGCGCTACCTCGCCCGCGACCCGCTCTTTCGCAAGCACCACCACCGCGAGATCAACTTCCGCATGATGTACGCCTACGCCGAGCGCTTCGTCCTGCCGCTGTCGCACGACGAGGTCGTCCACGGCAAGGGCTCGCTCCTCGGCAAGATGCAGGGCGACCGCTGGCAGCGCTTCGCCCACCTCCGCCTCCTCTTCGGCTACATGTTCGCGTCGCCGGGCAAGAAGCTCGTGTTCATGGGCGGCGAGTTCGGCCAGGAGCGCGAGTGGAACCACGACTCGAGCCTCGACTGGCACCTCCTGCGCGACCCGGATCACCGCGGCGTCCGCAGCTTCGTCGCCGCCCTCGGCCGGCTCTACGCCGACGAGCCGGCGCTCCACCAGCTCGATCACGATCCGGCGGGCTTTCGCTGGATCGACGCCGACGACGCGGAGCGGAGCATCGCCACCTTCCTGCGCCTGCCGGCGCGCGGCGGGTCGGCGCCGCCGATCCTCGTCATCCTCAACTTCACGCCCGTGCCGCGGCCGCAGCTCCAGGTCGGGGCGCCGGTCGCCGGGGCCTGGGAGGTCGCCCTCCAGAGCGACCTGCGCGAGTACGGCGGCGACGGGGTCGGGCTCGGGGCGATCGAGGCCGCGGCGGCGCCCTGGCAGGGCATGCCGGCGTCGCTGCGCGTCGACGTCCCGCCGCTCGCGGCGCTCTTCCTCCGCGGCCCGGCGAAGGGCTGGGAGGCGGCCTTGGCGACGGACGAGGCCGAGGCCTCCGGCTGAGGCGCGCCGCCCTTCGCCGAGGCTTCGCGGTGAGGCGCCTACGAGGGTCGCGCGCTCCGCTCTTGCGGTGAGCGGGGCGCGTTGGGGCGCCGCGGACCCTCGATGCGCCCGGGCATGGCTGTCTGAAGGGGCATGTTACTCGCCCGAGACCAGCAGCGGCCGCGGGCGCAGGGGCACCTCGGGGGGCCGGCGCGGGAGGTCGAACCAGAAGGTGCTGCCGACCCCGGGGGTCGACTCGACGCGCATCACCCCGCCCATGATCTCGACGAGCCCGCGCGAGATCGGCAGGCCGAGGCCGACGCCGCCGTGGCGCCGCGTCGCCGAGTCGTCGGCCTGCTGGAAGCGCTCGAAGAGGTGGGGGAGGGCCTTCGGATCGATGCCGGCGCCGGTGTCTGAGACCGTGAAGCGGAGCCGGTCGCCGCCCTCGCCGATGACCTCGACGGCGATCCGGACCTCGCCGTTCTCGGTGAACTTGGCGGCGTTGCCGACGAGGCTGAGGAGCACCTGGCGGATCCGCCGGGTGTCGCCGAGGAGCACGCCGAGGTCGTCATCGATCGCCAGCTCGAGGCGGTTGCGGTGGGCCTCCATCGCCGGGGCGGTCAGCTTAACGACGTCGTCGATCAGCGCGGCGACGTCGACCGGCTCGGGGTCGAGGCGGATCCGCCCGGCCTCGAGGCGCGAGATCTCGAGGACGTCGTCGATGAGGCCGAGGAGGTGGGCGCCCGAGAGGCGGATCTTGTCGAGCTCGGTGCGCGCCTCGTCGATGGTCGACGCGCTGTGCTCCTCGAGGAGCATGTCGCTGTAGCCGAGGATCACGTTGAGCGGCGTCCGCAGCTCGTGGATCATGTTGGCGAGGAAACGGCTCTTGGCGAGGTTCGCCGCCTCCGCCTCCTCGCGGGCGAGCGAAGCATCATCGCGGAGGGCGGCGGCCCGCTG
>JAGQIT010000653.1 GCA_020431135.1 Myxococcales bacterium
GCCGCAGAAGCCCTTGCCGTTGCCGCTCAGCGCGATCACATGGACGCTCGGATCGAGGTTGGCCCGCTCGACGCAGGCCGCGAGCTCCTGCGGCATCTCGAAGGTGATCGAGTTGCCGCGGTGCGGTCGGTTGAGGGTGATCCGAGCGATCCGATCGGCGCTCGCGTAGGTCATGGTCCGCAATTCCCGCGTGCTCATAGGCGGACGCTACCAGGCCCGCGTGCCGAGGGACACGGCCTCGCGCGTGGCGGGCCCTCGCGCGGCGATCGCCGGTTGCGAACGACCGACCCGACGAGGCGTCGCTGTCCCGGCGGTACGGCGGTACGGCGGCCCTGGCGGCGCGAGCGGGGAGGCCGTGAGGGCAGGGTGGGCGCTTCGGTCGCGGGCGGTCGCGGAGGCGCGTTCACGGGCGTATCCTCCGGCCGTGGTGCAGCTCCGCCCGACCTCTCGTCGCGTCCTCGCAACCTCCGGCCTCGGCGTCGCCGTCGCCCTCTGCCTCGGGGCGTGCACGCGCGCGGCGGAGGCCCCCGCCGAGCGCGCGGCGGAGGCTTCCGCCGAGGCGTCGACGCCCGCCGACGAGGGCGCGAAGGCGAAGGCTCCGCGCGGCGAGCACGACGGCGAGGACTGCCCGATGAAGCACGGCGACAGCGAGGGCTGTCCGATGGAGCAGGGCGGTGCGCACGGAGAGCACGGCGGGCACGCAGAGCACGGCGGGCACGCAGAACACGGCGGGCACGGCGGGCACGGCGGGCACGGAGAGCACGCCGCCCACGACGACCACGCGGCGCCGCTCGGCGGCCACCACCGCGCCCACGGCATGCACCACCGCTTCGACGATCCCGAGGCCTGGGCCAAGGAGTTCGACAGCGCCGAGCGGATCGCCTGCCAGAAGCCCGACGTCGTGATCGCCAAGCTCGCGCCGGCGCAGTCGGCCGTCGTCGCCGATCTCGGCGCCGGCACCGGGGCCTTCGCCGTCCGCTTCGCCGCCGCCGTCCCCGAGGGCAAGGTGATCGCCAACGACATCGAGGCGACGATGGTCGAGTACCTCGGCAAGCGCGCGGCCGAGGCCGGCCTGAAGAACCTCGTCGCCGTCCAGGGCGCGGCCGATGATCCCAAGCTCCCCGAGGCCGTCGACCTCGCCTTCATGTGCGACGTCTTCCACCACATCGAGGACGTCCCGAGGTTCTTCACCGCCGTCCGCGAGCACCTCAAGGAGGGCGGCCGCCTGGCGATCGTCGACTTCAAGAAGGACGCGCCCGACGACGCCCCCGGCCCGCCGGCGGCGATGCGCGTGGCGTCGAGCGACGTCGTCAAGCTGCTGACCGAGGTCGGCTTTCGCGTCGCCGAGGTCGACACCACGACCCTCGAGTATCAGTACATCGTCGTCTTCGACCGCGGCTGAGCGGCGGCTGGCGGCTGGCGATTGGCCCTTGAGCCTCGCTTGCGATCGTGGGGGTCGCGTCCGCCGTGAGCGAGCGCGAGGGTCATCGATCGCGGCTGTGCGGCGCTTGGCGGACGCGGGCTGGCGGGCGCGGCGATCAAGCGCCTTGGCGCTCGTCGTGCGGTCCTGGGAGTCGGCCTCGCGAATCGGCGCGCACTCTCGCTCGCCCCTGTACCGCGGCGCTTCGGCGAAGCCTAGAGCGCCGACGATTGCGGCGCGAGGCCACCTAGTCGAGGAGCGGGATGCCGAAGAAGCGGTGCCGCGTCCGCCGGAAGCGCGCCGAGTGGTAGAGGCCGAGGTAGTTGATCTCCTCGAGCCACTCGGGGCTGGCCCGACGGACATGCTCGAGATCGGCGACCGTCGTCCGCAGGCGGCGGATGAAGGTCGACACCGTGCGCCCGCGGGTGGTCTCGACCGCGCCGAGCTCGGCGGCGAGGCGCTCGACGTCGGCGACCTGGACGACGCCGCGGCGGACGAGATCCTGGACCGAGTTCGACAGGCGCTCGGGCGTGTAGCCGGCTTGGCTCATCGCCTCGAGGACCGTGACGATGTCGCGGGCGCGCAGGACCTCGCCCTGGTGGAGGACGAGCGCCGCCTGGAGGTAGTTGTAGATCGGCACGACGCGCGCGCCGTAGGGGGCGAAGCGGTCGATCGGCGAGCGCGCCTCGAGGTGGATGAAGATCCGGCGGACGGCGTCGCCCGAGTTGTAGAGGCGGCCGTGCAGGGCCATCACCTCGTCGACCTCCTGGCGGTAGAGCTTGCAGGCGGCGAGGATCGACGCGAGCTGGACCGCGTCGACGCGGCCGGCGAGGATGTCGGCGTAGAGGCTGTAGATGAACGCGTCCTGCTCGGCGTCGTCGCCGAAGAGGAGCTCGTCGAGGTGGACCGCCTCGACGTAGGTCCGCATCAGGGCGGCGAGCTTGTAGCCGACCTGGCCGCGGATCGAGCGGAAGCGCCCCGCGATGATGTTGTTCAGGTTCGGCTTGAGGATGAAGACGTCGGGCTCGATGCCGTCGAGGCGGAGCTTGCGGGTGAGGACCGCGCGCATCTGCGTCGGCGAGCCGCTGACGAAGGTCACCCGCCGGGTGCGGCGCTCGTGGGGATCGAGGAGCGCCTGAAGGAGGGCGCGCGCGCCCGAGACCGCGACCTTGTCCTCGGCCTTCTGCCGGTAGGTCTTGATCAGATCCTTCATCGAGTCGAACTCGGTGCGGAGGTAGGTCTTGTCGAGATCCCACCGCAGGTGGAGCAGGTGCCCCGAGCCCATCCACTCGCCGCTCATAGCTCGGGCTCCTCGGCGACCGCGGCCGCGCCGGCGGCGACCGCCTCGATCACGCCGAGGCGCTGCATCTTGGCGCCGAGGCGGATCGCGTTGACGAAGGCGCGGCGGCCCGAGTTGCTCTGGGTGACGATCACCGGGCGATCGACCCCGAGGAGCGGCGCGCCGCCGTAGTTCTCCCAGTCGGTGAACTCGCGCAGCTTGGCGATCCCGCCGCCGAGCATCTGCACGCCGAGGCGCCACTGGAAGCGCTCCTCGGCCCTGCGGATCAGGGCGTCGGCCGTCGCCGCGACCCCCTCGAGGGTGCGGACGAGGACGTCGCCGCTGAAGCCGTCGGTGACGATCACGTCGGCGTCGCCGTGGGTCACCTGATCGCCGCGCATGAGGCCGATGTACTCGAAGGGGAGGTCGCGGTCGCGGAGGCGCGCGTGGGCCTCGCGGACCCGCGTCGGCGTCGCCGACGACACCGAGCCGTTGGCGAGGAGGCCGACGCGCGGGCGCTCGACGCCGGAGATCTTCGCGGCATAGGCCGCGCCCATCGCCGCGAAGCAGACGAGGTGCTCGCTGCGGCACTCGATCGTCGCGCCGACGTCGAGGAGGAGGGCGAAGGGATCGTCGTTGGGGCCGCGGTGGCGCAGCGTCGGGTAGACCGCCGCGAGGGCGGCGCGGGGGACCGAGGGCAGGCGCCCGAGGGTGTGGAGGGCGAGCGAGACGATCGACCCCGGCGGGCCGGCGGAGATGAAGATCGCGTCGGGATCGCGGGCGGTCAGCTCGAGGCCGACGGCGACGCTCGAGCGCGGCGGCGCGGCGCGGACGTTGACGTCCTCCGGGAGCTCGTCGCAGGCGTGGACCACCCGCAGGCGCTCGGCGTCGTGGGCGATGCCCTGGAGCGTCGACGTGATCATGCCCTCGTCGCCGACGACGACGATCTGGACGTCGAGGTCGAGGCTCGCGATCGCAGCCGCCGCGAGCGCCTCGCGCCCCCCTTCTTGACCTGCGCAGGTGTCGATTACGACAGTGCTCACCGTATGCCTCGCGGGCCCCGTTGTACCGCGCCTGCGGGTGCCGCGGTGGTGGGCGGGGGCACAATCTGGCGGGCTTGATCGCCGCGCGCGTGAAAATCCCTTTCCGAGGCGTGAAATGTGCCAAGGGCCGCCCCGGGCGGCGCCGATGCGGAAGCGGACGCCGCTGAGTTTTGTGTGCTATGCACCCCTCGGCTCGCCTCTAGAGGGTGCGCATCGCGCGTTGAGAGCGCCTGTGTTCCCCGGCGAGATCAGGTGAAACGATGTCCCAGCTCCAAGACCTCGAAGACCAGGGCGTCTACATCTTCCGCGAGGCCTACAAGCACTTCAAGGAGCTCTGCATGCTCTGGTCGATCGGCAAGGACTCGACCGTGCTCCTGTGGCTCGCCCGCAAGGCGTTCTTCGGCCACGTGCCCTTCCCGCTGGTCCACATCGACACGAGCTACAAGATCCCCGAGATGATCGCCTACCGGGACGAGCTCGCCCGACGCTGGGGGCTGACGATGATCGTCGGCCAGAACCGCAAGGCGCTCGCCGACGGTATGGGCCCCGAGCGCGGCCGCCTGACCTGCTGCACGGCGCTAAAGACCGACGCCCTGCGCGAGACCCTCAACGGCACCGGGCCGCGCATGCGCATGCAGCACCCGAGCGGCGAGTACGTCGAGGACACCGTCCGCGAGCCCTTCACCGGGGTGATCGTCGGCGCCCGCGCCGACGAGGAGGGCAGCCGGTCGAAGGAGCGCTACTTCTCGCCGCGCGAGCACAGCGGCGACTGGGACATCGCCGACCAGCCGCCCGAGCTGTGGAACCAGTTCAAGACCGACTTCGCGCCGGGGACCCACGTCCGGATCCACCCGCTCCTCGACTGGACCGAGGTCAACATCTGGGAGTACATCGAGCGCGAGAAGATCCCGATCATCGACCTCTACTTCGACCGCGGCGAGGGCCGGCGCTACCGCTCCCTCGGCTGCGCCCCGTGCACCGGGTCGATCGAGTCGTGCGCCAAGACCCCGGCGGAGATCATCGTCGAGCTCCGCCACACCAAGGTCGCCGAGCGGGCCGGGCGGGCCCAGGACAAGGCCGACGCCTACGCGATGGAGAAGCTCCGTCGGGACGGGTACATGTGATGAGCGCCCCTGTCAGCACCACTGAGACCATGAACATCGTCATCGTCGGCCATGTCGATCACGGCAAGTCGACGATGGTCGGGCGCCTCCTCGCCGACACCGGCACCTTGCCCGAGGGCAAGGTCGAGAAGGTCCAGGCGACCTGCCGGCGGCAGGGCAAGGTCTTCGAGTACGCCTTCCTCCTCGACGCCCTCGAGGCGGAGCAGGACCAGGGGATCACGATCGACGCCGCCCGCGTCTTCTTCAAGACCGCCAAGCGCGACTACATCATCATCGACGCCCCGGGGCACGTCGAGTTCCTCAAGAACATGGTCACCGGCGCCGCCCGGGCCGAGGCCGCGGTCCTCCTGATCGACGCCGGCGAGGGCGTCCAGGAGAACAGCCGGCGCCACGGCTACCTCCTGGCGATGCTCGGCATCCGTCAGGTCGTCGTCGCGGTCAACAAGATGGACCTCGTCGACTACGACCAGGGGGCCTTCGACGCGATCGTCGCCGAGTACCGCGAGTTCCTCGCCGAGATCGGCGTCGAGCCGCTGCAGTTCATCCCGGTCGCCTCGCGTACCGGCGAGATGATCGCCCGGCGCTCCGACAAGCTCACCTGGTACGACGGGCCGACGATCCTCGAGGCGGTCGACGGCCTCAGCAAGCAGCCGCAGCAGGAGAACCTGCCGCTGCGCTTCCCGGTCCAGGACGTCTACAAGTGGGGCCACCGCGGCGACGATCGCCGGATCGTCGCCGGGCGCGTCGAGGCCGGCAGCCTCGCGGTCGGCGACGAGGTCGTCTTCTGGCCGTCGGGTAAGCGCTCGCGGGTCGCGTCGATCGAGGCCTTCTCGGCGCCGAGCGTCGAGCGGATCGGCGCGCGGCGATCGACGGGGATCACCCTCACCGAGCAGATCTTCGCCGATCGCGGTGACGTCATCAGCCACGCCGACGCGCCGCCAGCGGTCGCCAACCGCCTGCGGGTCAAGCTCTTCTGGCTCGGCCGCGCGCCGATGACCCAGGGGCGCGCCTACAAGCTCAAGCTGGCGACCGCCGAGGTCGAGGCGCGGATCGTCGCGATCCACCGGGTGCTCGACGCCAGCGACCTCGACTCGAGCACCGACAAGCGGCTCGTCGAGCGCCACGACGTCGCCGACGTCACCCTCGCGCTGCGCCGGCCGATCGCGGTCGATCGCGCCGAGGACTCGGAGGCCACCGGCCGCTTCGTCGTCGTCGACAACTACGACATCGCCGGCGGCGGCATCGTCAGCGCCCACAAGCTCGACGCGATCGCGGCGGCGAGCGGCGCGCAGCGGCGCCACGCGCTCCTCGGCCACGGCCCGGCGCTGGTGAACATCCGCGGCCCCGCGGAGCGCGGGCGGGCGATCGCCGACGCCCTCGAGGGCGAGCTTATCGGCCTCGGCAACCTCGCCTACGTCGTCGACGAGGGCGCGAGCCCGTCGGTGATCGCGGCGCTCCTCGACGCCGGGCTGATCGTCATCGCCCCGGGCGAGGCCAACCTCGTCGACCCGCCGGCGCCCTGCGTCGACGTCGCGCTCGGCGGCGGCGAGGGGGACGTGATCCTCGACGCCGACGTCTCCGCGGCCGCGGCCTGCGACGCGATCCTCGGCGAGCTAGCGAGCCACGACCGGCTGCGCCAGCACTGAGCCAGCCAGGCGGAGCCGGCGTCGGCGAGGGGGACATGCTCCTCGATGCCGACAGTTCCGCAGCCGCGAGCAACGAACGCGCCAGTGCTGATCCGGCTCCTCGGCGATCTCGCGGCGCCGCTCAGCCGGCGTCGTCGAGCTCGCGCAGGCGCAGCTCGATGAGCCACTCCGAGAGCGCGTCGGCGTTCGGCGCGGCCTCGGGGAGCTCGCTCGTCGCGTAGGCCTCCTCGAGGTCGCTGGCGAGGCGCGGCCAGCTCCCGCGGTGGTGCTCATCGAGCGGGTCGGGGAGGGCGCCGCGCTCGCTCCCCTGGCGCTTGAGGGCGATCAGATCGAGGGCGTCCTCGTAGCCGTAGAGCGGCGCGAGGGCGCTGAGATCGGTCTCGAGGGCGCCGCTGCGCAGGAGATGGATCCCCGTGAGGGCGACGCGGTAGACGTAGAGGAGGTTCTTGGCCTTGGGCTGCTCGGAGCGCTCGTGGTCGCGGCACTTACCGCGGAAGAAGCCCTGGTAGTGGCGAAAGAAGCGCTTCGACAGCGCCCCCTGGGCGAGCGCCTGGAGCTCGGCGAGCGCGGGGCCGTCGATGAGCTGGAGCGGCGACAGGATCCGCTCGAGCATGTTGCCGTTGCCGCGCAGGAGGAGGTCGAGCGCCAGGCGGGCCTCCGTGAGGGTGAGGTCGAGCTCGGCGGACTCGAAGATCTCGAGGCGGTCGAAGCTCTCGGCCGGGCGCGTGAGGCCGAGGAGGCGGCGGATCGGCGCGACGTGGATCCCCTTGAGGTCGAGGTCGCTGTCGGCCGACGGGAATCCGTAGATGTGCGAGCCCGTGACGGCGCAGAGGATCGTCCGCCCCGGCACCGGCTGGGCGGCGAGGAAGCGGCGGGCGCGACCGAGGTCGGGCTGAAGCGCGTGGTCGAGTGTCGTGCTCATCGCGGGCTCCTTTGCGCGGGCGTGCTGGGATGAGGTGCGAGGGCGAGGGCGCGAGGGCGCGAGGGCGCTAGAGCGCGAGGCCGTCGGCGAGGAGCCCCTCGCAGAGCGCCTCGATCGCCGCCTCGTCCGGGGCCTCGGGGAGCGGCGAGTTCCTCTTGCTCGTGCGGATCGTTGCCGCCAGCGCCTCGGCCTGCTCGATCAGCGCGTCGTAGGCGAGGGTGCCGGCGCGGATCGCCCGGAGCTCGTCGGCGTCCGGGCGGCGGACGATGACCTCGCCGCGCTCGACGATCTCCTTGCCCATGCGCAGGAGGCGGACGAGGTGCATCGCGTGCTTGGTGTCATAGCCGAAGCGGGCCTCGAGCTCCGCGCGCCGGCGGTTGCGGTGGCGGAGCCAGCCGCGGTAGCTCTCCCACTCCTTTTGCGCGGTTCGGTAGCGGCGCTCGCGGTCGAGGACGGCGAGGAAGTTCGGGGTCAGGGCGGCCTCGTCGACGCGCCCGTCGGCGATCATCGCCTCGGCCGCGCCGAGCTGATCGCGGGGGATCGTCGAGCGCTCGGGGAGGCCGAAGTCGGCGCGCGTCGGCGCGGCCTCGGGCGGGCTCAGGAGCCAGCGGCGGTGGGTCTTGATCCGCGCGAGCTGGGACATCGCGTAGCCGCAAAACGACCCCTCCGCGCGGCGCGAGAGGAAGCCGTCGCGGGCGGCGAGGAGGCGCTCGCCGAGCGGCGTCACGACCTCCTGGACCGCGGCGTCGGTCCACATCAGCTCGAGGATCGTCGGGTTGGCGGCGACCGCGAGGCGGATGAACTTGCGCAGCTCGTAGCGGACGTGATCGGCGTTCAGCTCGAGCTGCTCCGGCGCCGGCTGGTAGCTCAGGTACCAGCGCCGCGGGCCGATGATGATCCCCTTGCGGTCGGTGTCGGACTCGGGCGTGTCGAGGCCGTAGGCCCGCGAGCCGTGGATCGTCTCGTAGATGAGGATCGGCTGGGACACCACGATCGGATAGCACGGGGAGGCCGCAGCGGGGGCCCTCACAGGAGCGCCGCCTGCGGCCCGTAGCGCTCGAGATAGCCCTTCACCCGGAGCTTGCGCGCGGTGTTCGTCGACGACATCGGCCGGAGGACGCCGATCACCGGGCGCTCCGGGCCCCACGCGCGATCGTAGCGGCCGAGGACCCAGAAGATCCCGCTGTAGGAGTTGGGGTCGCGGCCGTCGAGCGCGTATTTGTTGTTGAGCTCGATCATCACGTCGAGCGCCTCCTTGGGCGTCTTCGACCACTCGAGGATCTTCTTCCCCCAGAGCATGCGCAGGTAGTTGTGGATCCGCCCCTCGGCGAGGAGCTGGCGCTGGGCCGCGTTCCACAGCGCGTCGTGGGTCGCCGCCCGCGTGAAGTCATCGCCGCTGTAGAGGTGCTCGCGGGGGTCGCTGAGGTGGTCGTCGAGGGTCCGCTGGGCCCACTCGGGGAGCGACGCGTAGCGGTCGTAGTCGCGGCGCTTGCTCGCCATGTTGAAGCCGATCTCGCGCCAGGTGATCAGCTCGTCGAGGAAGGACTCGGCGCCCTCCGAGAGCCCCCACCAGCCCTCGCGCTTGCCCTGCGGCTTGCCGAGCTTCTCCGGCGTCCAGTCGGCCTCGCGGAGGATCGTCCGCAGGATCCGGTGGCTCGAGATGTGGCCGAAGTGGAGGTACGGCGACAGGCCGCTGGCGACCTCGTCGGTCGGCTGCGAGCGCTCGTTGCCGTAGCGCCGCAGGTGTTCGCTCAGGAAGCGGCGCATCCGGGAGTTCGCCGCGTCGGCGCCCCCCTCGAGGCCGGTCGGCGCGACCTTGTGATCGATCGGCAGGGCGGCGAGGGCGTCCGCGTCGCCGCCGAGCAGCGCCTCCGAGGCCGGGGCCCAGCGCTCGCCGAGGAGCTGCGCCGGCGACTCCTCGAGGCGCGGGAGATCGAGCTGGAAGAGGGGCCGAGGGCGCGGCCAGTCGTCGAGGTGGCGGGGCAGGGTGCGCTGGAGAACGCGGCGGAAGGCGTAGGCCGTCGGGAAGACGCGCTCGGTCGCCCGCAGCGGCAGGATCCCGCAGCTGTCGACGACCTCGAGGCGGACCGGCAGGGCCGCCGCCGCGGCCTCGATCATCCGCGGGATGAAGAAGGCCGGGAACTCGTCGGTGACGACGACGCAGGCCCGCCTCGCCAGGTGGGCGAGGAGCCCCTCGCCGGCGCCGGCCTCGGGCTCGA
>JAGQIT010000654.1:0-2145 GCA_020431135.1 Myxococcales bacterium
TGGTGCGTCGGTCGTCGGCGGCGGCGCGGCGGAGGGCGGCGCGGCGACCGGGGTCGGCTCGGCGGCGCGGCAGGCGAAGAGCAGCGGGAGGGCGGTAGACAGGACTATCCAGCGCACGCGCACCGGCGGATCCTACCGCGCCGTCTGTGCGCGCGGTCGGCGATCCTGCGGCGCGTGTGGCATCGCTCCGCCTCGCGGTCGACGACGCGCTGTCGTTGCCCGCGGCGACGCGAGCGTCGGTGTCATCGGCTACGCGCGGGACCAGGGCGGCGCGTCGCGGCGGCGAGCGAGGACGCGCACGCCTCGATGCGGCCGGCGCTCGCTCGTCGCCAGGACATGGCCAAGGGGACAGACTTCTCAGCCTGGCGGATTCGCTGTGACGCACGGGAGTGGGGAGCTGCGCGTGGCGAACCTCGACGCCGAGGTCGACCTCGGGAGCAGCACGCCGCGAGCGCACTGGGGGCGCTGCTTAGCGCGGCCCCCGTCCGAGGTCGACCCCCGGGAGGAGCACGCGGCGAAAGACCAGGAGCACCCCCGCCAGCGCCAGCAGCCACGGCCACAGGGGCGCGTCGATCCACAGCGGGGCGGTCGGCGGCGCCGGCTCGAGGTCACGCACGCGGCCGAGGGTGACGAGGAGGAAGAAGCCCGCCGAAGCCGGGTAGACGTAGGAGATCCAGTGCGGCGCCGGCTTCGAAGCGGCGCCGATGACGACGCTGCCGAGGATCCACGGGGCGACGCCGATCGCCAGGACGTGCGCCGTTCGGGCGCCGGCGTCGAGCGTCGCCGCCGGGTCGACGACGAAGGCGAGGAGGGGCGCTGCCGCCCGCTCGCCGATCCACGCGGTCGCAAGCAGCCCGGCGGCGAAGAGGCCCCAGCGGCCGGCAGCCGGCAGCCCGAGGTAGGCGGCGACCTTGCCGAGATCGCCGCTCGGGACGAAGGGCGTCGTGATCAGGTAGCCGAAGAAATTGACGAGGCCGTGGAGCGCGAGCCAGAGCAGCGCGAGGCCTGCGGCGCTCGGCTCGGGGCCGGCGAGGGGGAGGGCGGCGACGCAGGCGAGCCCCTGAACGAGGCTGAAGAGCGGCCCCGCGGCGGCGACCAGCGCCCGCGGGCCGCCGGAGAGCCCGCGGTGGCGGACGAAGACGTGGTGCAGCGTCGGCCGCCCGCCGAGCGCGACCGAGGTGATCGCGTGCGCCAATTCGTGCACCATCGTCGTGACCAGGAAGGTCAGGACGTAGATGACGAGGCTGAAGAGAGCGACCTGGGCGGGGCCTTCGAACATGGCGCGGCGCGAGCGACGGGCGCAGGCGGCGTTCTCCATGGTAGCAGCGCGCAGGCGGGGGTCTGGCCGCGCGGGCGCCGGGGCAGCGAGGCCGCGGCGATGAGCCCCCTGGCGACGTCCTGGGCGCTGACGGAGCGCCTCGATCCCGCGCACTACGGGGCCCTGGTCGCGGCCCTCCGCGGCCAGCGGTCGCTCCACCTCCCGGGGGCGCCGGGGCGCTTCGCCGGGCTCTTCGACGTCGCGCGCCTGCGGGCGGTGCTCGCGGCGATCGACGCGAGCCCGCGGCCGCGGCAGTCGAGCTACGGCGCGGTCGTCCGCGATCCCCTCGGCGACGGCCTGACCCACACCGAGGCGCTCGTCCCCGCGGTCGCCGGCGAGCCCGATCCGATCGACGCGGTGCTCGCCGCCGGGCAGACGATCTGCGCGACCCACATCGCCCCGCACGACGGCGCCCTCGCGGCCGCGCTCGCGGAGATCGCCGCCTCGCTCGCCTGCCCCGGGGACCTGCGCTTCAACGCCTACCTCTCGCCCGCGGGGGCGCAGACGCCGTGGCACACCGACGTCCGGATCTCGACGTCGATCCAGCTCACGGGGCGCAAGCGCTGGCGCTTCCAGCGGCGCTCGGCGGCCGTCTTCCCGCCGTCGAACGCCCAGCTCGATCGCTGGGGCGACGTCCACTGGATGAACCCGCTGGCGGCCGCCGGCGAGCCGCTGCCGCCGCCCGATCCCGAGATGTGTGAGACCGCGACCCTCGGGCCCGGGGACATGATCACGGTCCCGGCGGGCGCCTGGCATGAGGTCGTCACGGAGGAGGACGCGCTCGCCCTCAACCTCAGCATTCGGCCTGCGCCGATGACGGCGCTCGC
>JAGQIT010000654.1:2224-2891 GCA_020431135.1 Myxococcales bacterium
GCGGCGACGGGCCGCCGCCCGAGGTCCGCGACTACATCGGCGCGCGCCTCGACGAGCTCCGCGCGCGCCTCGACGCGCTCGATCCCGGGGGGGCCGAGATCGCGGAGCTGTGGCGGGCGCTGATCGGCGCGGAGTAGCGTCTCGCGCCCCTGCCTGTCGGCGGTCTCGAGGAGCCGGCGCCGCAGGACAGGCGGCTAGTCGAAGCGGACGCCGGGGCCGAGCACCGCGAAGAGAAAGAGAGCCGCCAGCGCGCCGGCGACGATCCAGCCAGGGCTGCGCCGGAGCTCGCCGCGGCGGCCCTCGGGGCGCTCGGTCAGCGGATCGAGGGCGATCCACACGAGCCAGGCGCAGCCGCCGAAGGTGCTCAGGGCGCTCGTCGCCATGAACTTCGCGCCGTAGGGGTTGAGGAGCGCGCTGAGCGGGACGATCGCCGCCCCCGCGAGGTAGGGGACGAGGCCGAGGGCGCGCGAGCGGGCGCGGCGGGCCGGCGGATCGTCGCCGAGCCAGGGCAGGAGGAGGCGACGACCGGCGACGAGGCCGAGCACCGAGAGGCCGACGCCGACGCCGATGATCGGCCAGCGCAGCCACGGCAGCCCGGCGAGCTCGATGAACGCGGTCCAGTCGCCGAAGCCGAAGAGCGGGTCGACCATCATGTAGCCGCCGCCGC
>JAGQIT010000050.1 GCA_020431135.1 Myxococcales bacterium
ACGGTCGGCCTGATGATGTGCGGGGTGATCGGCGTCGACGATCCAGCGGCGCTGCCCTTCGCCGTCGACCTCGGCCTCGGCATGCAGCTCACCAACATCTGCCGCGACGTCGCCGAGGACGCCGAGCGCGGCCGGATCTACCTGCCGGCGGCGCGCTTGCGCGCGGCTGGGATCGATCCGCAGACGGTCCTCGACGGGACGGTCGATCGTCGCCTCCTCGGCCGCGTCGTCGGCGACCTCCTCGGCCTCGCCGAGCGCTACTACGCCAGCGCCGACCGTGGCATGCGCTACATCCCGGCCCGCTCGCGCCTGGCCATTTTCATCGCCAGCCGGGTCTATCGGGCGATCGGGCGCCGGCTCCAGCGCCGCGGCGCCAGCGATCCGATGCGCGGGCGGACGATCGTCCCGGCGCTGGGCAAGGCCCGCTGGGTCGCCGCCGCCGTCGGCGCCTTCGCCCGCCGCAGCCGCGACCGCGGCGTCGCCCACGACCCGTGGCTCCACCGCGATCTCGTCGGGCTCCCCGGCGCCGATCCGAAGGCGGAGCGGCTCGCCGCGAGGCTCCTCGATCCCGTGAACGCGACGCGTTGAGCGCGGCGCCGGAGCGCCTCTCGGCGCTCGCCCCGAAGCCGCCGCGTCCGTGTCCTGACGCGTCACGAGCGTCGCGCGACGGCATTCGGTGTCGGCCTCCGCGAACTCCGGAGCGACAGGCCGCCGCCGAGCCCTGGTAGACTCCGGCGGCGATGGCCGAGCTCGGCAGCATCTACGAAGAGGACCCGCGCTCGGGCGCCCGCGGGCGCGATCTCCGGGTCGAGGTCCGCTACCCGAGCTGGGCCCTCGGCGACGCCGACGGGGCCTGGGTGGAGGTCGCGGACGAGCTCCCGGTCGACGGTGAGGCGGTCGCGCGGACGCCCTCGGCCTTCGATCGCCCCGGCCAGGTGCTCGTCCGCCTGCCGGAGAATTTCCCGGAGAACGGCTGCCTGCGCCTGCGCGGGCAGGGCGAGACCCCGGCGGGCGGCGGCCCTCCGGGCGATCTCTTCGTCCAGATCAGCCTCGATCGCGACGCCAAGCGCCCTGCGGGTCGCATCGCCGGAGCAGCCGCGGGCCTGCCTGCGCTCCCGACAGGGGGTCCGCCGCTCGCGGTGATCCTCGCCGTCGCCGCGGGCGGCGTCGCCATCCTATACTGGGCCGCAGTCTCGCTCTGATCGGCCGCCCGCCGGCCAGTCGCTCGATCTGCCCGAACGGACATGTTCGAGTTGCGGCTCGGCGGGTCGGACAGGCACCGGACCGCGGCGCGACCGCGCGTCGAGGACGCTCGTGGGCGCATGCCCACGTCGGCAGTCTCTCCGAGCTGTGACGGGCGCGGCCGTCACAGCATGTGAGCACACCGAAGGCCCCGCCGAGCCGAGGGTACGCGAGCTTGCAGAGGACGCTGACGGCAGGCTCTCCGCAATGCGGCGGGCGCGGCCAGCCGAGCGGACCGAGCCGCATCCGCCGTGTCCAAGCGTGCGAGAACGCCGAAGGCGCCCGCCCGCCGAAGAGCGAGGGGCGCCCCTGTGCGCGCCGCCGAGGCTAGCTCGCGGCGCCGTCGTCGAAGGTGACGACCGTGCGGATCGACTCGCCGTGGTGCATCAGATCGAAGGCCTCGTTGATCTTCTCGACCGGCATCACGTGGGTGATCAGGTCGTCGATGTTGATCTTCCCCTCCATGTACCAGTCGACGATCTTCGGGACGTCGCGCCGCCCCTTCGCGCCGCCGAAGGCCGAGCCCTTCCAGACCCGGCCGGTGACCA
>JAGQIT010000655.1 GCA_020431135.1 Myxococcales bacterium
CCACCGCCGCCGCTGCGGGGACGCGAGCCCTCCTTGAACTGGGAGCCCTCGACGGAGTCGACGTCGGCTCCCTTGGCGCCCTTCGGGCCCTGGGTGTCGGGGGGCACCTCGCCGGCCTTGATGACCTTCGCCGGACCGGCCGGACCGGCGTCGACGGGCTCCTCACCGCCGCCGCCGCCGCCAGCGAAGGCGAAGTAGCCGCCGACGCCGCCGAGGACGAGCACCGCGAGGATGATCGCGATGAGCGGCCCCTTGCTCTTGGGCTGGAGGTCGTCGTCGAGGTCCGCGTAGTCGGCGCTCATGCCACCGCCGCCGCCGAAGCTGGGCTGCTGGGCGGGGGCGCCGAAGCCGGGCTGAGCGCCGAAGCTGGGCTGCTGGGCGGGGGCGCCGAAGCCGGGCTGCTGGGGGGGGGCGCCGAAGCCGGGCTGGGCGGGGGCGCCGAAGCCGGGCTGCTGAGCCATCGGCTGCGGCTGAGCCACCGGCTGCGGCGGGAGCTGCTCCTGGCCGGGCTGCGGCACTGAGGTCGGGAGCTGAGCGCCCTGCGCCGCGGCCATGCTAGCGAGGTCATCGCGGCTGAAGAGCCCGGTCGGCGCGTCCGCGTCGAAGTCGTCCTCCTCGGACGAGCCCGCCGGGACGAAGTCGCCGGTCGGCGGCTCGTCGCCCATGCCGCCGGCGTCATCCCCATCGGCCGCGGCCTCGAGCGACTGGTACAGCCCGGCGATCTCGCCCTCGAGCTGCTCGAGCCGCTGCGAGAGGGTCCGCAGCTCGTTCGGGTCCGTGGCGCTCTCTAGGGCCGCTTCGGTCTTGTTGCGCTCGTCCTCGAGGCCCTCGAGCCGCGCGAGAGATTCCTGGATCCAGTCGTCAGACGCCATCGCCATGGTTTCTTGAGAGCTCCGCTCGTGTGGGATCAGCGTAGAAGTGGGCGCTGATCGAAAGGCATAATACACAGCGCCCAGGCCGCTCCAACTACAAAATCGGAACGCGCGCCGCGCCTCAACGATCTGTACATGAGCAGCATAACCACCGTGTCTGCGAATGCGACGAGCGCCTGGCTGCGCTCGGCGTGGTGGGATCTGGGCTGCCTCGCGTTTTGCTGGGTCCCGTTCTACCTCTGGGTCGTCTACGGGCTCGGCCTCGACGGAAGCTGGGGCTCGACGGCGACCTCAGCGCTGGGTCTGGCGACGGTGGTCGCCTTGGCGATCACCTACGTCCACCGCCACTACACCTTTGTCCTCGTCTACGGCGACCATGGGACGTTTTCGCGCAGGGCGCGTGATTTCATCGTCGCCCCGATCCTGACCTTCGCGATCGTCGGCGGGGTGCGCGCGTTCAAGGGTGCAGACCTCGGCGTCGGGATCTCGCCGTGGATGCTCGTGCTCGTCACGATCGGCGTCTGGAACGTCTGGCACTCGATCATGCAGCGCTACGGGATCCTCCGGATCTACGCCGGGCGCAGCGGCCAGGGGCTCGAGGCGCGGGCCCACGGCAAGCGCGACCTGGCGCTGCTGTGGAGCTGCGTTCTCCTGATCGCCGCGATCGTCCTGGTCTTCCGCGCCGAGTCGTTCGCCGGCCACAACAACGCCAAGCTCCTCCTCCGCGTGCTCGGCCCGCTCCTCAAGGGGCCTGCTCCTTGGGTCATCCTCGCGGGGTCCGTCGGGATCACCCTCGCTGCGTTCCTGCGCTGGCTCCGCTACGAGCGGCGGGCCGAGCTCTCGCTCGCCGAGCGGGCCCCTCGCCTGCTCTTCCTGGCGTCGACGATCGCCCTCCTCGGGGTCTTCATCGTCCACGGGCCGATCATCGGCTACCTCTGCTTCGGGGTCGCCCACGCCCTCGAGTACGTCGCCTTCGTCCACCACTTCGGCGAGCGGAAGTTCGCCCGCGACCCGCAAAACCACAGCTTCGTCGCGCGGTGGATGCGGCGGCCGTGGGTCTTCGGCGCGCTCCTCTCCGGCGGCCTCCTGGCGCTCTTCTGGAGCCTCAGCGATCTCCGGCGCACCGACGTCTACCTCGTCTACTACATGGGCACGTCGATGCTGCACTTCCTCTTCGACGGCTGGATCTGGAAGGTCCGCAAGCCGCACGTCGGCGGCCACCTCGGGGTCAGGGGCGCGGCGACCCCGAGCGCCTAGGAGGTCGACGATGTCGGCGCGACGCGTCGACTACTCGGGCGCCTCCGAGGAGGCTGTCCCGCAGCGCGGCGCGTGGTCTCGCGCCGGGAGCGTCGGCGCTCTCGGCCGCGTCGAGGCGCCGAGTGCCCGGCGTACGAGGGAGAGCCCTGTCGCGTACTGTCTCTTTCGACAGAACCTGTCGAAGAGAGCAGGGCGCTGAGAACGCGAAGACCCCGCCAAGGCGGGGTCTTGCTCGATCGCCGAGGCGATCGCGTGGCCGGGCTAGGCGCCCTTGCGGAGCTCGGCGAGGACCTGCTTGGCCAGCGCCTTGAGGGTGTCGAAGACGCCGGTGCCCTCGGGCGCGACGGCCTCGAAGTCTGGGACGCCGGTCGGGTTGAGCTCCGCGCGGAGCTCGTCGACGGTCGACACGTCCGGGAGGTCGCGCTTGTTGTACTGGACGACGTAGGGGAGCTTGTCGAGCTCGTAGCCCTGCTCCTGCAGGTTGATCCGCAGGTTGTCGAGGCTCTCGATGTTCGCGTCCCAGCGCGCCATCTGCGAGTCGGCGACGAAGCAGACCCCGTCGACGCCCTTGAGGATCAGCTTGCGGCTCGCGTCGTAGAAGACCTGACCCGGGACCGTGTAGAGGTGGAAGCGGGTCTTGAAGCCGCGGATCTCACCGAGGCTGAGCGGAAGGAAGTCGAAGAAGAGCGTCCGCTCGGTCTCCGTGGCGAGGGAGATCATCTTCCCTTTCGCCTCGGGACGGGTCTTGTTGTAGATGTACTGCAGGTTCGTGGTCTTCCCGCACAGACCGGGCCCGTAGTAGACCAGCTTGCAGTTGATTTCGCGGGAACTGTAATTGATGAAGGACATCGGCGGCAGCTCTCGCTTCGTCTACCCGAAGAGGTCGGAGTCGTCGTTGAACAGGTTATCGATGTCGTCGTCGGTGATGTCGCCGCCGAAGGGATCGAGGGCGGGCGTCGACGCGGCCTTGGCCGCGAGATCATCGAAGATCTTGGTCAGCTCTTGATTCGCCTTCTTGACGCGGAGGCGGACGAGGCCGTGGGTCGTCGACTTGTCGAAGAGGACGACGAGGATCACGCGGCGACCCACGAGGCTCATGTGGATCGAGATCCCCTTGCCCTCGTGGAACTGCCCGGTGAACTCCTCCTCCTTGATCAGCTGGGCGATGCCGCCGGTGGCGGCGACGTTGCCCGCGACGAGGGAGCTGAGCGACGTGGTGTCGAGCTGGTCAGCGCCGCCAGCGGCCGCGATGAGCTGGCCGTTCTTGTCGACGAGGAGAATCGTCTGGGCGCGTGAGTCCTGCTGGAGCTTTTCGGCGATCGCTTGGATCTGCTTGAGCTCCTCGTCATACATCACGAGCTGGGGATTCAGCATGTTCAAGGGAGGGACTCCTGAAGCGCGACGGGTGAGCTCGGACCGCTGTCCGAGGGCGGGAAAAAACCTAACAAACTCATGGGGCCAAGTCTATGGGCCATGTCGTCGTTCACGGCGGCGGAAGGCTTGGGGAGCGAGCGCGCTTGGGAGGCCATCGTCGGCCGCCTCCAGAGGCGGAGGTGGAACCCGGCGAGCTACCGGAACCAGGCATGTGTGCACGATCGGCGGCCGCCGCTCAAGCCTTTTTCCGCCGCTGACGAAGGCGCGCAGCGATGCAGACGGCCGTCGGGGGCCGTCGTGGGGCGGCTGCGCCCGCGGTCGCTCAGAGGACCCGACGATCGGCGAGGGCCCGCTGCACCGTGTTCATATCCGCGTACTCGAGCTCGCCGCCGACGGCGACGCCGCTGGCGATCCGGGTGACGCGGACGCCGAGCGGGTGGAGGAGCTTGGCGAGGTAGAGCGCGGTCGCGTCGCCCTCGACGTTGGGGCTCGTGGCGACGATCGCCTCCTGAATCTCGCCCTCGGCGATCCGCTTGAGGAGGGCCTCGACCCGGAGCTCGGCCGGGCCGATCCCGCTGAGCGGATCGAGAACGCCGTGGAGCACGTGGTAGAGGCCGTTGAACACCCCCGCGCGATCGATCGCCATGCGGTCCTGAGGTTGGGCGATCACGCAGACGATCGAGCGGTCGCGGCGAGCGTCGCGGCAGCGCTCACAGACCTCCTCCGCCGAGAGATCGCAGCAGACCGAGCAGAAGCGGAGCTTGTCGTGGATCGAGCCGATCGCCTCGGCGAGCGCCTGGACGTACTCGTCGTCGGCGCGGACGAGCGAGAGCGCGAGGCGCATCGCCGTCTTGCCGCCGATCCCGGGGAGGCGGGCGAGGAGGGCGGAGAGGCGCTCGAGGGGGTTGGCCTTGGGGTCGCGGGCGTTCGCCACCGGGGCTCCGGGCGAGGTCCTAGAAGCCCGGGATGCCGCCCGGGCCCATCATCCCCGGCGGGAGGAGCGTGCCCATCTTCTCCTTGGCGAGGTCGCGGGATCGATCGAGGGCGATGTTGACGGCGGCGGTGACGAGGTCCTGGATCATCTCCCGGTCCTCCTCGAGGACCGAGGGGTCGATCTCGACGCTGACGATCCGCTGACCGCCTGTCGCCTTCACCTTGACCCGTCCGCCGGCCGCCGATCCCTCGACGGTCTCGTTCTCGAGGCCCTTTTGCATGTATTCCATCTGCTCGCGCAGCTGCTGCGCTTGGCGCATCATCGCGCCGAGATCGAAGTCGCTCATGTCGCCGGAGGATAGCGAAAAAACCCGCGGTTGGCTGCGACCTCTCGCGGATGTCCCGGCGGTGCGCGCGAGCGGCTCCTTGGCGGCATCCGCGAGAGGACTGGCCTGCGGGAGCTCGCGTGCTTTCGCGCCGCTGGCGAAGGCGAGGAGGCTGTCCGAGTCTCGGGGGGGCCCTCGCGCAGCCATCGTTGGACCTCTCTGGCGGAGGCGACAGGATCGGCGAGGGCGCCGAAGACTTGGATAGCCTCCTCGCCGCTCGTCGCCGCGATCGTCGGGCCAGCCGCGACGTCGGCTAGCGCTGGAGGCCTCGACCGGAGGACGAGACCCTCGCAACGGGCTGCTGCTAGGGACTGACCAGCGGCTTGACGCTGCGGAGCTCGCCGTCGAAGGCGTCGAGGACCGCGCGGATCCCTGGGTGGGCGCGGGCGGCCTCGTCGACCTCG
>JAGQIT010000656.1 GCA_020431135.1 Myxococcales bacterium
TCAGCGCCCGAGCAGCGGGTTCGCGCGCAGCCGCTCGACCGCGAGGTCGACGAAGGCGCGGACCTTCGCCGGCGCGCGCCGGCCCCCGCTCCATACGACGTGCACTGGGATCGGCGGCGGCTCGTAGTCCTCGAGCACGGCGACGAGCTCGCCCGACGCGAGCGCCGCGCCGATCTGGTAGGACAGCACGCGGGCTAGCCCCCACCCCGCGAGCGCCGCCGAGATCGCCGCGTGGTTGGTGCTGCAGGCGAGGCGCGGCCGGACCCGGACGACGCAGGGCTCGCCCCCCTCGCTCAGGCGCCACTCGACGCGCTCGCTCTCATCGCCGCCGACCACGACCTGGTGGCCGCTGAGCGCCCCGGGGTCCTCGGGGACGCCGCGGCGCTCGAGGTAGCCAGGCGACGCGCAGATGACCCGGCGGACAGATCCGACGCGGGTGGCCATGAGCGACGAGTCCGGCAGGCGACCGAGGCGCACGGCGACGTCGATGCCCTCGTCGATCATGTGCGTGACGCGATCGACGAAGAGCGCCTGGACCTGCGCCTCGGGGAAGGCGTCGAGGTAGTCCGTGACGATCGGGAGGACGTGGAGCTGGCCGAAGAGCACGGAGCTCGTGACCCGCAGCGTCCCCCGCGGCCGCAGGTTCGAGCCGGCGGCCGCCGCCGCGGCGTCGTCGATGTCGGCGAGGATGCGCTGGCAGTCCTCGAAGTAGCTCGCGCCCGCCTCCGTCAGGCTCACGCTGCGCGTGGTCCGCGACAGCAGGCGGACGCCGAGTCGCTCCTCGAGGGCTGAGACGGCGCGCGTGACCGCGGCCCGGCTGATCCCGAGCTGGCGCGCGGCCTCGGCGAAGCCGCGGCACTCGGCGACCCTGACGAACACCCGCATCGTGTGGAGCTGATCCGTGGGGTCCTCTCGATCGCTTCGCCTCGCGGCACGCACAGTTTCGCAGCGCGAGGCTTCTCGATCAACGCGGCGCCGACCATGGTGTCGGGGCCATGAAGCTCCACCGCAACGCAATCACGACCACCCTCTGGGCCGCGGCCCTCACGCTCCTGCCCGGCGCCTGCGATCTCGCCGGGCCCTCCGAGGCCATCGACCCCCAGACCCAGACCCAGACCCGCTCGGGACAGGACGACGACGACGCGCTCGACCCCAGCCAGTGGGCGGAGCGCGGGCGCCTCATCGCCTACAAGCGGGTCCGCCGGCTCTCCCGCGCGCAGATCCACGAGGTCATGTTCGACCTGCCCTTCGCCGACGCCTACGCCGACTTCGGCATCGACGACTTCTTCGACTTCTACGACGCGGACGACATCGCCGCGGTCCTGCGCTACCGGGTCGACGTCTACCAGGTCATCTACGAGACGATCGACCCCGCGGGGCGGCCCGCCGTCGCCTCGGGGGCCGTGCTCCTCCCGCGGACCAAGCAGGGGCTCAAGGACGACGTCGCGCTGTGGGCCCTGCTCCGCGGCACGGTCTTCTACGACGCCGACGTGCCCTCCCACGGCGACATGCCCGACTTCGGCATCTGGCGCGGGCTGCTGCCGGCCGCGGCCGGCTACGCCACGGCGATGCCCGACTACCTCGGCTTCGGCGCGTCGCGCCACATGGTCCACCCCTACCTGATCCCCGAGTCCACGGCGACGGCCTCGGTCGACATGATGCGCGCGACCCGGCACCTGACGAAGGAGCTCGGCGTCTCGCTGCGGGACGAGGTCTTCCTCAGCGGCCACTCCCAGGGCGGGCACGCGACCCTGGCGACGCTGCGGACGCTCGAGGCCGAGCACGCCGACGAGTTCGACCTCCGCGGCGCCGTGCCTGCCTCCGGCGCCTACGCGGCCGCGGGGCTCTTCGACTTCATCCTCCACAGCGAGGCGCTCATCGCCCCGCAGGTGACGTCGCTCTACGTCCTCGCGCTCTTCGGGACCCGCGATCTCGGAGAGCCCCTGTCGTACTACTTCAAGGCGCCCTACGACGAGGTCGTGCTCGATCTCCACGACAAGACCAAGACCAACGCCGAGGTGATCGCCGGCCTCCCCTCGGGGACGACCGACGAGCTCTTCGCCGACGGGTTCCTGACCGCCTATCGCGGCGACGGGGCCCTCGACTTCAAGGCCGCGCTCGCGCTCAGCGACGTCCACGCAGGGTGGACGCCGCAGACCCCGATCAAGCTCCTCCACGGCACCGCCGACGACGTCGTCCCGGTGGCGATGAGCCAGGCCGCGCTCTTCGGGCTCGGAGGCGAGGGCGCCGACGTCGAGATCGAGCTGGTCGAGGGCGCAGGTCACCTGCAGACGATCGTCCCCGCGACCCTGCGCAGCATCGACTGGTTCGACAGCGTGCTCGAGGCCGCCGACTAGCGCGTAGCGGCGCCGTCTGTCCGCGAAGCCGACGGGCTCGGCCACAGGCCGCAGAGGCTGTCACGACGATCGCGGCGCGTGCTCACGCGCCGCGATCGTCGGCGCTTCGGGCCCGCCGAAGCGCCGCCTGGCGCGCCAGGCTGGCCGCCGTCGTCGCCTCACTCGCGTGCCGCTGCGCTCACGCGTCGGCACTTGCCACCGCGATCGGCTTGCTGCAATCTCCGGCCGAGCTGGACAGAAAGGAATCTGCCCCAATGAACTCGAGACTCAATGAGATGGAGAACGAAGGGCTGGTCGTGATCGGCCGCCCTCTGCGCAACGAGTACGACGCGCCTGCGCCGATCGAGGCGCTCGCCGCCGCTGTCGACGCGTGGGGGAGGAAGCTCTCGCTCCCCCTCGGCGTCGTCTACTGCGGCACCACCATCAACTGGCCCGACGACGTCCAGTACACGCCGATCGTGATCGGGCTGATCACCTTCAGCGGCTACGGCGACGACGACGAGCCCGTCGCGGGGGACGTCGACGCCAGGGCGATGGACCTCGCCCGCGCGGAGGCGATCCCGGCGGAGTTCTGGCGCGCCCTCGCCGACGAGCACGGGGTCGAGGTGCCGGAGAAGGACGACGTCTACCTCGCGGCCGCGGGCTGGACCTGGGTCGCCCTCGACG
>JAGQIT010000657.1 GCA_020431135.1 Myxococcales bacterium
CGCACCGCCGCCGGAGCCCCGCCGCGCGCCCGCGCGATCCGCCGCGCGCGGCCGAGGCGCAGGCGAGCGCGGCGGCGGCGAGAGAGCGGCCTCCGACGACCCCTACGCCGCAGCCGCGACGCGCCGCCCCCATTCCTCCGCCGCTCCTCGCCGTCTCGCCGGCCCCGAGCCACCTGTCTCTATCGCCATCCGCGACGCGCGACATCGCCACCTCACTTGGTGATGTAACGCCCGCCGCCTCCGCTACGATACTCGGGCTATGCGTAACGTAGTTGGTCGCTCCCTCCGCCGCGGATTCCTGACGCTGATGCTCGCGGGCCTCGCTATCCCCCTCGGCTGCGAGGCCGAGGCCGAGACCATGGGTGAGGTCGATCTCGTCGCCGTCGTCGGCGGCGACACCTTCATCGGCGTCCTCGCCGACGATGAGGGCGTCGTCGCGTACGTCTGCGACGGCACCGACTCTGAGGTCATGCTCGCCGAGTGGTTCATCATGGAGAACAACGGCGGCAGCTTCGAGGCGACGAACACCGTCGCCACCGACACCGGCACCATCGACGTGTCGATCCGCGGCAGCTTCGGCGACGGCACCGCCTCCGGGACCCTGACGATCAACGGCCAGGCCTCCGACTTCGAGGCCAGCGGCTCCTCCGGCGACGAGGGCACCTACCGCGCAAAGGACAACGACTACCTCGCGGCGTGGGTCATCGTCGGCGACGACCTCCGCGGCGCGGTGATCAACCGCAACACCGGCGACCTCTTTAGCGGCGGCAACATCCAGCCGACCTCCGGGACCTTCGAATTTATGGGCGTCAGCCTGACCCCGCTGAAGCTGACCATCAGCGACTACTAGGAGCCCGTGGGAGAGCGCCCGCAGCGGCGCCCGGCGGCCGGGCGCCGCGCGGTCACGTCACCGTGAAGTCGAGCTCCCAGTCGAGCTCCTTGGTCAGGATCTTGCGGCTGAGCTTGATCCGCACGTCCTGCCTGCCGTCGGTCGTCGGCGTCGTCCCGTCGATGCTCGTCGAGAACGAGCGGCTCTTCGACTCCCCTGGCGACAGCTTGAAGTCGTGGACCTGAGCCCAGATCAGCACGAGCTTCTGGGCGCAGCGGACCCGCAGCTCGTTGTCGCCGCTGCCGCGCGCGCGCACGGTGTAGCTGATGTCCGCCGGCAGGTTGACCGTGAAGGTCACGGTGTCGACGGTGTCTGTGCCGCTGAGCGTGCCGCTGCGGTGATAGGTCGTCATGGTCTGATCGTACCGCCCGCCGCGGCGCGGACGCGGCGGTGGTCGCGGCAAAATCGGCGGCCCCGCGCGGCCGAGAACGCGACGAGGCGCGCAGCCGCGGCCGCGCGCCTCGCCGTCGACGACCGCCGCCCTAGGCGGGCTTCTTCGCCGACGCGTACATGCTCTCGATGAGCTCGGCGAAGCGCTCCTCGACGACGTTGCGCTTGACCTTCAGCGACGCCGTGAGGAGGCCGTTGTCGACCGTCATCGGCCCGGGGAGGAGGCGCCAGTACTTGATGTCCTCGAAGCTGGCGAGGCCCTCGTTGACCTTGGCGACGTGGGCGTCGATCGCCTCGCGGACGCGCTCGTGGTCCTGATCCGGCGGGATGCCGATCTGCTTCGCCCACTCCTCGAGCTCCTCGGGGTCGACGGCGATCAGGGCGACGCAGTAGTTGCGACGATCGCCGATCACCACCGCCTCTTGGATGATCGGAAGGAGCTTGATCTGCCCCTCGATCTTCGCCGGCGCGACGTACTTGCCGCCCGAGGTCTTGATCAGCTCCTTCTTGCGCCCGGTGATCCGGACGAAGCCGTCGTCGTCGATCGCCCCGAGGTCGCCGGTGCAGAACCAGCCCTCGGCGTCGAAGGCGTCGCCGGTCGCGTCCGGGCGGTTGAGGTAGCCCTGCGTGATGTTCGGGCCCTTGGCGAGGATCTCGCCGTCGCTGGCGATCTTGATCTCGACGCCCGGCAGCGGCGGACCGACGGTGCCGACCTTGAGCTTGCCCGGGCGGTTCGCGGTCAGGCCCGGGCAGGTCTCGGTGAGGCCGTAGGCCTCGAGGAGGTCGAGGCCGCAGGCGAGGAAGAAGGAGTGGACCTCCGAGTCGAGCGGCGCCGAGCCCGAGAGGAGCACGGCGGCGCGGTCGAGGCCGAGGCGCGCGCGCAGCTTCGACAGCACGAGCTTGTCGGCGAGGCCGTAGGTCATGCTGAGGAAGAAGGGCAGCGGGCGGCCGGTACAGCGGTAGGGGATCGTCGCCTTGCCGGTGCCTATCGCCCAGCCGAAGAGCGCCTTCTTGGTCGGCGGCGCCCCGGCGACCGCGCCCTCGATCTTCGACTTCATCTTCTCGTAGACGCGCGGCGCCGCCGGGAAGAAGCCCGGGCGGGTCGCGCGGGCGTCGTCGGCGAGGGTCGGGATCCCCGAGATCACGAGCGGGATCCCCTTGTAGGGCGCCGCGAACTGGATCAGCCGGCCGAAGGAGTGGGCGAGCGGCAGGAAGAGGAAGAGCCCGCCCTCCTTCATCTTGTCCGACATGACGTCGGCGGCGTCGACCGAGCGCGCCATCGACAGGTGGTTGTCGTGGGTCTGGATGACCGCCTTCGGCGGCCCCGTCGTCCCCGAGGTGTAGGTGTAGGTCGCGGTCTGGTGGGGGGTCGCGGCCTTGCGCCGGCGCAGCATGTCGGCGCGCAGCTCCTCGAGCTCCGCGGCGCCGCGCTCCTCGAGATCGGCGAGGCTCTCCCAGTCGTCGGCGGGCTCGATCCCCGCCGGGTCGATGACGACGATGTGCTTCAGGGGGACGTCGTCCGCCGTGTACTCCTTGTTGAAGAACGTGAAGCCGTCGCGCATCGCCCGGACCTTGGCGAGCTGCTCGCGGTCGTCGACGATCACCAGCTTGATCTTGGTGTCGGTGTGGGCGTAGCCGACCTCCTCGGAGTGGAGCGACGCGTAGATCGGGACGGTCTGGAGCCCGACCGACAGCCCGGCGAAGTCGCAGGTCAGCCAGTCTTCGCTCGTCTGCCCCAAGAGACCGATGACGTCGTTGTCGGCGAGATCGACCGCGGAGAGGATGCCTGCGGCGATCCTATCCGCGCGCTCAGCGACCTGCTTCCAGCTCCGGTCGACCCAGCCGCTGCCCTCCTTGACGCGCAGCGCGGGCTCATTGGGACTCTGCTCAGCCCGCGCGTGCAGCAGCTCCGCGAGGGTCTTCACGTTCAGACTCATCTTCACCTCCGGCGCTCACGATCGACCGTGAGAGCGGGCCACAACCTACCACGACCGCGACCCCGCGCTAGCGGCCCGACGCAAAACTCCCGCGTGCTCGCGCGCCGCGATCGTCCCGACGCGCGTCGCCGAGACGCCGTGTCACCGAGGCGCCGAGGCGTCGCCGTCGTCCGCGATGAACGCGCGAGCGCGGCGGGAAGAGGTCTGCCGGGACAGGTGCGCCCTCAGCCGCGCCGCGTCGACGCGCCGCGCCGGCGGATCCCGAAGAGCGTCGTCAGGAGCAGCGCGGCGCCGCCGAGATCATTGTTCCGCGACGCATGACACGCGCAGCCGCCGTCCTCGGCTCCGTCGCCGTAGCCGTCGGGGAGGGCCTGGCCGCTGTCGCTCGCGCTCCCGGTCGCGCTCGCCGAGCCCCCGCTCGCGCTCGCCGAGCTCCCCGTCGCGCCGCCGTCAGTCCCGCTCCCGCCCGTCCCGCTCCCGCCCGTGGTCCCGTCGCCGCTGACGCAGGCGCCGTCGCTGCACACGAGCCCGCCGTCGCACGAGCCGCACGAGCCCCCGCAGCCGTCGTCGCCGCACGCCTTCCCGGCGCAGTCCGGCGCGCACATGCCCCCGGTGTCTCCGCCGTCGACGCAGGCCCCGTCGCTGCACACCTGGTCGACCGCGCAGGTCCCACACACGCCGCCGCAGCCGTCGTCGCCGCACGCCTTCCCGTCGCAGGCGGGGGCGCATACGCACATCGACCCGTCGCAGCTCTCGCCCGGCCCGCAGTCGCCGCACGAGCCCCCGCAGCCGTCGTCGCCGCACTCCTTGCCGCCGCAGCTCGGCGCGCAGTCGCAGCCGGGGCCGAGCGGCGGGCGCTCCTCGGTCCAGTCCTCGCACGCCCCCTCGGCCCCGATCCCGAGCGAGCCCGTCGACGGGTAGGTGACCTTGTTGCCCTCGCTGTCCTCGAAGACGAAGTAGTAGCGGTGGCAGCCCTGCCCCACGCCGGTGACCTCCGCCTTATAGGCGCCGTTCGCCGCCGCGCCGCGGCCGAGGCTCATCGCCTCGCAGCTCCCGTCGACGTTGATCAGCGCCTGGCTCGGCGCCGCCTGGTCGTACCAGTTGGCCCAGGCCTCGACGGTGTTGCCGGCCCGCGGCCAGTGGGCGCCCGAGGCGATCTTCCCCTTCTCGTCGGCGTCCGCGCTGCCGAAGTCGCCGACGTGGTAGCCGTCGACGCCGAAGCCGACGCCGCCGTTCGAGGTCAGGAGGAGCCAGCGATGGCCGTTATCCTGCGTGAACATGCACGCGTCGTTGCCCCCGGCCGACTCGTAGAGCCACAGGTAGAAGGCTTGGTTCGGCGACGATCCGCCGGCGATGATCTCCCCGAAGTAGCCGCCGCCGAAGAGGCCGACGCGGCCCTGCGGGTTGGTGCAGCTCGGGTTGCAGACCGGCTCGCCGCCGACGCACGAGCAGCTCGCCGCGCCGTCGCAGCCGTTCTCCCAGGTGTCGCCGATGTCCGGGGCGAGCGTGCACTTCGAGGTGTGGCCGAAGTAGCCGAGCTTCTCCATGTGGGCGGCGTGGAAGCGCGCCGCTCGGCTGTTCTTGCGGCTGAGGTAGAGCGGCGGCTTGACCTCGTAGCAGGCGGCCTCGGTGCAGTTGTCGCCGCACTGATCCATCTCGACCTGCGGGTCGACGCGGGCGCGGTTGGTCAGCTCGAGGTGGACGCGCTCGGCCCAGCTCGGGTAGCCGTCGATCTTCTCGCCCTCGGCCGCGGCGTCCGTTGCGAGGAGACCGAGCGCGAGCCCAAGAACGACAGGGGCGAGGGAGGCGACAGAGGCAGGGGAGACGAGGGCGCCGCGGTACGTCATCGCCGGCGACGATACCGAACCACGCGCGAAATCGTCCATCGCCGCGGACGCGCCTCGGAGGCCGTGTTCGCGGCAATTTCAGCGGGCGACGACGACCTCTGCACGGCGCCGCCAGGCGCCCCACGAGCGCCGAGAATTTTAAATTGCAGAGGCGGCGCGCCGACCCGAGGTCGACCCGCCGCCTCTCAGATCGGCGCGTGTTTTTCCTGCCATCGTCGGCGCGCTCGGCTCCGCCGAAGCGCCGCTCTGCCGCGCGGGCAAGCGAGCGCGCGCCGATCTACGTGACGTCCTCCTAGGACGCGGGCTAGCCCTTCGGCGCCTCGAAGAGGCCGATGTGCCCGCCGGTCGGGTCCGCGATCAGGGCGATGTTGCCGACGTTCGGCACCTCGATCAGCGGGACGACGACCGCGCCGCCGAGCTGCTTGACGCGCTCGCGGGCGCGGCCGAGATCATCGACGACGACGTAGGTAAGCCACATCGACGGCGTCCCCGGCTGGGCCTGCTGGAGGTCGGCGACCATCGCCTCCTCGGCGCCGAAGACGACGTCGCCGTTGCCGCTCGGCCCCGGCTTCTGCGTCCAGCCGAAGACCTCCGAGTAGAAGGCCTTGGCGCGCTCGGGATCCGTCGACGACATCGTCTCCCAGCAGAACTCGCCCATCTGCGGCATCCCCTCGGGGGCCTGGTCGCCCTGGGTCGAGCGCAGGAGGCCGATGACCGCGTTGTCGAAGTCGGCGATCATCCCGAGGCGACCGACCTCGGGGACGTCCATCGGCCCGAAGAGCGCCGAGCCGCCGCTGGCCTTGGCCTTGCCGACCGCCTCGTCGACGTCCTTGACCGACACGTAGCTCAGCCAAAACGACGGCATCTCGGGGCTCGGCTTCTGCATGAGGCCGGCGATCCCCTTGTCGCCGACGTGGGCGATCGGGTACGGCGGCTGGCCCTCGCTCATCGGGAAGTCCTTGAAGACCCAGCCGAAGAGCTCGCCGTAGAAGCCCTTGGCTCGCTCGAGATCCGAGGTCATCAGCTCGCGCCAGACCACGCGACCGGGGGTGTGCGTCACTGCATTCATGGCTTTCTCCACTTCCTTGTGCCGTCGGCACTCTGCGTTCGCAGGCCGACCCGACGCAGATAGCACAGGGCGCGCGTATCCGCGCGCGAGAAGCCACACGCGGCGGCGGTGAAACCCGGCCGCCGCGCGCCCCCGGCGTACGCCGTGTTCTCGCGGAGAACGCCGTCCGGAGGTCTACCGCAGGTTCGCCCGCGCGGAGCCGTCACGCGAGCGCGACCCGGCAGACGTCACCCGCGCGCGCTCAGATCTTCGACACGAGCTTGCGCAGGATCACCTGGTCGCTCGGCGCCGTCGGCCGCACGCTCTGCTCGATCGTGACGATGACCTCGAACTTCGGGTTCGGCGTCGTCGCCCGGAGGAGGCCGCGGCGACGGCGGGCGTTGTACTCGAGCGCGCCCGCCTTCACCGGCGGCGACCCGGGCACCGAGAACCACACCATGTACATCTTGTTGGCGTTGGCGATCTTCGTCGGCGGCGCCAGGTGGAGCATCTCGACGCGGACCTGGCGGTTGCCGGTCTTGTTGAGCTTGACGCTGATCTTCGCCTGGGCCGCGTAGGTCGGCGGCTCGGCGTCGGCCTTGTAGCGCGAGGCGCAGCCGGGCGCCGCCAGACCGAGGGCGGCGCCGAGGCAAGCGAGGGCGACGCGACGGCGCGTCCGGGCGGAGAACGACGGTGCGGGGCTCACCACCCCAGGGTATCCCGTGCGCCGCCGACGTGCACCGCCCGGCGCCGCGCCTGTGCCGGCGATCAATCGTCGAATTCGAAGGTGAAGATCGGATCGACGGGGGTCCCGGGCGCGACCGCGACCAGCTCGTGGAGGATCCCGTCGCCGAGCGAGTACACCCACCCGTGGAGCCACGGGCCGCCGCGATCGCGCCACGCCCGCTGGATCAGCGAGGTCTTGGTCAGGTTCTCGACCTGCTCGCGGACGTTGAGCTCGGTGAGCCGGTCGGCCCGCTTCTGCGGCGGCACCGCGTCGACCTCCTTGCGATGGAAGCGGTGGACGTCCTTGATGTTGCGCAGCCACTTGTTGAGCGGGCCGAAGGAGCGCTTGCTCATCGCCGCGTCGATGCCACCGCAGCCGTAGTGCCCGCAGACGATCACGTGCGTGACCTTGAGCTCCTCGACCGCGTACTGGAGGACGCTGAGGAGGTTGAGGTCCGTCGGGATCACCAGGTTGGCGATGTTGCGGTGGACGAAGACCTCGCCGGGGACGGTGCCGGTGATCTCGTTCGCCGGCACGCGGCTGTCCGAGCAGCCGATCCACAGG
>JAGQIT010000658.1 GCA_020431135.1 Myxococcales bacterium
GCGAGGAAGACCTGCCCCATGCCGCCCGCGCCGAGCTCGCGGAGCAGGCGGTAGCGGCCGAGCTCGCCGCCGAAGGCGAGCACCCCTGCCGGCGGACCGGGCGTCCGCGCGGCCCCCTCGTCGTCGCGCGCCGGGGTCAGGGCCGCCGAGTCGCCCTGTCCCTCGATACATGTGACCGCGTCCTCGTCGACGCTCGCGGAGCCCGTCGAGCCCGGCGATCCTGACGAGCCCGGCGACCCTCCACCTGCAAACCCGCCGTCCACAGGCGGATGATCGCACAGACGCCGCCCGACGAAGACCGCCGCGTCTAGGCGGCCAGGCGGCCGGGCAGACCCCCGCAGAACCCCGCCGCTCAGCCGAGGACCACGCGGACGCCCTGGACCATCGTCCGCAGGGCGTCGACGACCTCGCGGGTCGTCTCCGCGCGGACGATCGCGTAGCCCTCGCCCTCGTAGCCCGAGGCCTTGTACTGGCCGACCGTCGGCAGGCGGCTCTCGACGACGAGGTCGCCGACCCGCTCGTTGACGGCGTCGAGGCCCGTGACCTCGCGGACGACCTGGCCGCGCCCCTGACCGCGGAAGAACGCCGCGCCGCAGGCGTAGCGCCGCTCGGGGATCGTGAACTCGCCGCGGACCATGAGGTTCGCCCACTTCGCCCACATGTCGACGCCGTGGCAGTAGCCCATCATCGGCATCAGGTGGACGCCCGGCGGGCGCGCGCCGACCTCGGAGATCACCGGCGAGCCGTCGGGGCGGATGAACCACTCCATGTGCGAGAGCGCCGTGTCGACGCCGAGGGCCCGCAGCGCCGCGGCGTTGATCGGCCTGAACTCGGCGGCGTGGCTCTCCATGCGCTCGCGCGGCAGGAGCACGCAGTACTGGATCCACGGGTTCTCGAGGACCTCGAGCGGCCGCGGCAGGTAGTAGCTCGACGACGACCAGACCGCGTCGCCGCCGATCGACACGGTCTCGAAGGTGTGCTCCGAGCCCTGGATGAACTCCTCGGCCTGGACCGGGTTCGACGGCGTGACCAGCAGCGACACCAGGCCGGCGCGGAGCTCCTCGGCGTTGGTCGCCCGCAGGGTCCCGCGCGAGCCGACGCCGGCCGGCGGCTTGAGGACGATCGGGTAGCCGACCTCGGCGACGAAGCGCTCGGCCTCGGCGAGCGAGGTGAGCAGCGCCTGGCGGGCGACCGGGAGCCCGGCGTCGCGCAGCGTCGCCTTCATCCGGTTCTTCTCGCGGAAGTTGCGGGCGACCGCCTCGCCCATCCCCGGGATCCCGCAGCGATCGCGGGCGATCGCGAGCTGGACCTGCATCTGCTCGAGGTAGCCGAGGAGGCGATCGACGCGGCCCCACTCCTGCTGGAAGGCGCGGCAGGCCGCGGTGAGCTGCTGAGGATCGAGGCTGTCGGCGATCTGGTAGTGGCCGTCCACGCGCTCGCGCAGCGCCGCCGGCATGCGCTCGGCCGGCTCGTGCGAGATGATCCCGAGGCGGACGTCGTCGAGGGCCGCGAGGGCGTCGACGCAGCGGAGCATGTTCGGGCCGAAGTAGGGGGCGACGAAGAGAACGTGGTGTTGCGACTGGGACATTGCGGGCCTCGCCTTCGCGGCATCGGGCACGCGGATGATCGGCGAGCGCCGCCCGCGATCCACCCCCTGCGACGCCGCCGCGGCGAGAGCTTGCGCACCGAAATCGCCCGCGCGAACTCGCCACTGTGACCCGCCTAACAGGCCGAAAGCCGCATATTCGCGGGAATTCGGCCGTTCTGAGCCGGCGCCGATCTTTCATCCAGGACCGCTAGAAGCTTCACCCCCGCCCCGCGTCAACCTTCGCATACCGCCCCTCGGGCGCCGACCCGAGCGCGACGGAGGTTCGACCATGACTTACACCAACGACGTCCAGCTCACCCCCCCGACCTCGATCGCCCGCCGCATGCCGGTCGCCACCAGCCGCGCGGCGCTCCTCCGGCCGCCGCTCGCCGGCGGGGTCGTCGAGGCGCTCCTGCGCAGCCCGGGCTTCTGGGCCCTGCTCAGCGAGGGCCAGGCGACCGACAACGTGATCGCGATGAGCAAGCCGACGACGAGCGCGCCGCTCGGCACCGCCGTCGACCTCGCGATCGCCTGCCCCTAAGGACATACGCTCAGACGGCGACGGGCGAGCCCGCGGAGGGCTCGCCCGACAAGGCGAGACAGGGTCTCAGGCCCGCGGAGGCTAGAACATCTCGCGGACCCACGAGGCGAAGCGGCGGCCGATCCCCGGGCGACGCTCGCCGCGGAAGCCCGCCGCCTCGAGCGGCGTCTCGAGCGGCTCATGGGTCGCGCCGTAGAGCACGAGGCCGACGCCGGTCGCGAACTTGGGGTTCTGGATGACCCCGGCGAAGCCGCTCTCGGCGAGCTCGAGGCCGCGGCGCCGGCTGCTCCCCTGCCCGGGGACGCCGATCCGCACCGGCATCTGGAAGATGTCCTCGGTGATCTCGAGCATCCCCTCCATCAGCGCTGAGCCGCCGGTGAGAACGATGCCGCTGCCGGCGAGCTCCATCATCCCGCTGGCGGCGAGCTCCTCCTGGGCGAGGAGGAGGATCTCCTCCATGCGCGGCTCGATGACCTCGGCGAGGAAGCGGCGCTGGAACTCGCGCGGCGGCCGGGGGCCGACCCCCGGGACCTCGATCTGCTCGTCGCCGTCGACCATCGACACGAGCGCGCAGCCGTGCTTGCGCTTGATCGCCTCGGCCTCGGCGACGCTGGTGTGCAGGCCGTGGGCGATGTCCTGGGTGACGCGCTGGCCGCCCATGACGATCACCGAGGTGTAGACGTTGGTGCCCTCGGAGTAGATCGCGACGTCGGTCGTGCCGCCGCCGATGTCGATGACCGCGACGCCGAGGTCGCGCTCGTCCTCGTGGAGCACGGCCATGGCGCTGGCGAGCGGCTCCAAGACGACCTCGATGACGTCGAGGCCGGCGCGGTTGCAGCACTTGATGATGTTCTGGACGCTGGTGGTCGCCGCCGTGATGACGTGGGCGCGGACCTCCATGCGCACGCCGCTCATGCCGATCGGGTCGCGGATCTGCCCCTGGCCGTCGATGATGTACTCGAGCGGCAGGGTGTGGAGGATCTGGCGATCGAGCGGGATGTTGACGGCTTTGGCCTGCTCGAGGACGCGGGCGACGTCGGCCTCGCCGACCTCGCGGTTGCGCATCGACACCTGGCCGAGCGAGCGGAAGCCGCGGACGTGGCCGCCGGCGATGCCGACGTAGACCGACTGGACGTCGACCGCCGCCATCTGCTCGGCCTCGCTGATCGCCGCGGCGATCGAGTTGGTGGTCGCCTCGATGTTGACGACGACCCCCTGGCGCAGCCCCTCCGAGGGGCTCGTGCCGACGCCGATGATCTCGACGCCGCTCGGCGTCACCTCGCCGATGATCGCGGCCACCTTGGTGGTCCCGATATCAAGCCCGACAATGACTTCTCCGACCTCGGCCATCTGCTGCTCCGTCTACTCGTAGCGGGGAATTCGCCGGGTTTTGTTCCGGCTGGGGGGAGCGTGCGGGGGAGGGGTCACGGCCGCCGCCGCGCCCTCCGCGGCGCCCTTCTTCTTCGCCGCGTCCGCGTCGCTCTCCTTGGTCCTATCACGGGTCGCGCCGTCGCCCGAGTGAGCGGCGGATCCACGACCCAGCACCGCCTCCTCGTCCGCCGGCGACAGGAACGAGGCGACGATCCGCTCGCTGCGATCGCCGCCGCCGATGGCGTCGAGGTGGACGACGGCGAGGCGCTCCGCCTTGTCGCCGAGGGCCGCCCGCAGCGCGTCGTAGCGCGCGAGCTTGGCCGCGTAGTCGTCGCGCCCGAGGCGGAGCTCGGTGCGCTCCGCGGCCGTGTAGATCGTCAGCTCGCCGGTCTCGCCGACGTGGACCTCGCCGAGCGTCGGCCGCCCGGCGTCGGCGACGTAGGTCCTCTGGACCTCGAGGGCCCGGTGGATCATCGCCCGCGCCCAGGCCTCGCGCTCGTCGAGGAGCTCGCGGGAGACCCCCGTGATGATCGGCAGGTCGCCGCGCTCGCCGCGATCGAGGCGCTTGAACGGGCGCCCGGTCGGGTCGACGAGGTAGAAGCGATCGGCGAGGAGGACGGCGGCCGCCTCGTGCTCGACGATCGACACGCGCAGCGTGTCCGGGAGCTCGCGGCGGACCTCGACCGACTCGACCCAGCGGTCCTCGGCGATCCGCTGCTCGAGGTCTTCGGTGTCGAGGGCGAGGAGGTTGGTGCCCTCGTCGATGCCCATCAGCGAGGCGACGCGCTCCGGGCTGATGTGCTCGGTCGGCGCGAAGAGGAGGTGCTGGGCGGCGAAGCGCGGCGAGGTCGTGACGTAGGCGTAGCCCTGCTGGGCGCCGATGAGCAGCCCCCAGGCGAGGCCGCCGGCGAGGGCGAGGCGGGCGAGGAGGCTCCCCGCGCGCTTGGCCAGCGGCGCCAGGCGGTTCGGCGCCGGCTGGGTCTTGGCGGTCTTGTCCGCCTGCTGGATCCGCCGGTTGCCGGCCTGGCGCTTGCGGTTGCCGGCGCCGGCACGACGCGCGCCCGCGCGGCGCTTGCTGTTCTCGCTCCCCGCGCGCGCGAAGAGCTCAGAGAGCCCGCGCTTCTGGCGACGCCCCTGACGTCGGGGCTGCTTGCGGCGCTGCGGCCGTTTGGCGGCGAACGTGCTCATACGCGGGAGCTGGCGACACTCGCCCTTACCGTCATCGAGAGGTCCGGGCAAGAAAGCCGCGCGGGCGCCCGACGCCTGAACATCTCAGCAGAGCCCGCGACGCGCGGCCGCGACCGCCTGCGGATCGAGCCCCGTCGACGCCGGGCTCGAGGTCCAGCGGGCGCGAGCACGCGAGCCTGCCCTCCGCCGGCCGCCAAGGTCCGCGTGGGTTCGCGCCGCGATCGTCGGCCCGGACGCGACGCCGCGGCGCAGGGTCGACGACGGCAGGCTGCTAGACTCGACCCCGCGCCGCGAAGCGACGCATCGGCGCGTGCTCATGGACGAGGACCCGCGACGCGCCCCCAGGTCCGCCATGCTCCTCAAGCTCCTCCTCTTCGCGATCGTCATGATCTTGGGCTTCAGCGCGACGCTGGGCGGCGCCCTCATGGCCTCGGCCTCCGGCGACGCGATCGGCTGGGTGATCAGCCTCGTCGGCCTCGTCCTCGGGATCTACAGCCTCGTCCGCGTCGTCCAGATCAACCGCGGCTACCAGGATCACCACCTCGACGAGGTCCTCGGCAACCCCAGCGAGATCATCGCCCGCTGGCCCGACCCCGCCCCCGGCGAGGACCGCGAGATCATCGTCGCCGTCCGCGGCGTCTTCCTCGGCCGCGACTTCGCCCCCTTCGCCGGCGGCTACCAGTCGCTGGCGGCCATCACCTTCGATCGCGCGAGCGGTGCCCTCCACGTCGAGTTCTCGTCGATCGCTCCGCCGCCGCACGACCGCCCGACGCTCGACCTCGCGGTCCCGGAGGCGGCCCGCGACGCGATCGGCGACTTCGTCGACACGATCCGCGACGGCCCCCGTTAGGCCTCGCCGGGGCGAGTACCGCGACGGACCTCCGCGCGGGCTCCACGCGCCCCGCGGCGGCGTCACGAGGCGGTACGCTCCGCCCCTCAACGACACCGCAGTCGCTCACCACCACAGGAGAACTGGACCATGAAACTCGACTCATCGATCGCCGCCGTCGTCACCGGGGGCGCCTCCGGCCTCGGCTTCGCCACCTGCAAGGCGCTCGCCGCCGCCGGCGTGAAGATCGGGATCTTCGACGTCAACGAGGAGCTCGGCGCGAAGGTCGCCGCCGAGAACGGCTGGACCTTCGCCAAGGTCGACGTCACCTCCGACGCTGAGGTCGACGCCGGCTTCGCGGCGGTCCGCGCCGCCAACGGCCAGGAGCGCGTCCTGATCAACTGCGCGGGCATCGGCCCCGCCGCCAAGACCGCGTCCCGCGACAAGCAGACCGGCGCGATCAAGCACTTCCCGCTCGACCGGTTTAACCTCGTCATCCAGGTCAACCTCGTCGGCACCTTCCGCTGCATCGCCAAGTCGGCCGCGGGGATGATGACCCTCGACCCGCTCGCCAACGGCGAGCGCGGCGCCATCGTCAACACCGCCTCGGTGGCGGCGGAGGACGGCCAGATCGGTCAGGCCGCCTACTCGGCGTCGAAGGGCGGCATCGTCGG
>JAGQIT010000659.1 GCA_020431135.1 Myxococcales bacterium
ACCCTCAACCAGCTCCTCGTCGAGATGGACGGCTTCGAGGGCAACGACGGCGTCATCTTGATCGCCGCGACCAACCGCCCCGACGTCCTCGACCCGGCGCTGCTGCGCCCGGGTCGCTTCGATCGCCGGATCGTCGTCGGCCTCCCGGACGTCCGCGGCCGCGAGGCGATCCTCCGCGTCCACACCCGCCGCGTGCCGATGGACGAGACGATCGACCTCTCGGTCGTCGCCCGCGGCACCCCGGGCTTCTCGGGGGCGGACCTCGAGAACCTGGTCAATGAGGCAGCTCTCCTCGCGGCCCGCGAGAACCGCGACCGCGTCCACGAGGAGGACTTCGATCGCGCCAAGGACAAGGTCCTGATGGGCTCGGAGCGGCGCTCGGCGATCATCTCCGAGAAGGAGCGCTGGACGACGGCGTGGCACGAGGCCGGGCACACGCTCGTGGCGATGATGCTGCCGTCGGAGCACGTCGATCCGATCCACAAGGTGACGATCATCCCGCGCGGTCGGGCCCTCGGCGTGACCCAGCAGCTCCCCGAGGAGGACCGCTACAGCCTCGATCGTCTCCACGCGGAGGCCCAGATCGCGATCCTCATGGGCGGCCGCCTCGCCGAGGAGCTGGCGCTCGACGGCCAGAAGACGACGGGCGCGAGCAACGACATCGAGCGGGCGACGAACCTGGCCCGAAAGATGATCACCGAGTGGGGCATGAGCGACGAGCTCGGCCCGGTCGCCTACGTGAAGGCGGAGTCGCAGCCCTTCCTCGGCCGCGACATCCAGGGCGCGCCGACCTACTCGGAGGCGACGGCGCAGGCGATCGACAAGGCTGTCTCGGAGACGGTGCTGCGCCAGTATGAGCGCGCGAAGGACCTCCTGACGACGAACTACGAGGCCCTCGAGCGCCTGGCGAAGAGCCTGGTCGAGCGCGAGGTGCTGACGGTCACCGAGGTCCGCGACGTGATCGCCGGCCGCAAGCTCGCGCCGATGCGGCGGCCGCCGAAGCGCCGGCGCCCCGCGCAGGAAGATCGCCCCGAGGCGGTCACCGGCGCGCTCGTGGCCGAGCCGACGACCTGAGCAGACGCGGTCATCCGCGGAGACGCGGCTCCTCCGGGGGCCGCGTTCTTCAATTCTGCGTAGGCTGGAGCGCGCTGGCTGAGCCCGCGAACTATGCACGGGCGCGGTCACACATGGAGACGCGGCTTCTTTGGCGGCCTGCGCAGGCTGGGGGAGCGCGCTGGCTGAGCCCGCGAACCATGCACGGGCGCGGTCACACGCGGAGACGCGGCTCCTTCGGGGGCCGCCTTCTGCAATTCTGTGCAGGCCGAGCGCGCAGGCCGAGCCGACGATCGGCGTAGACGTGGCTCTTCCGGGGTCGCGTTCTTCAACGCTGCGCGGTGAGGGGTCTACGTGGCCCTGTCGTCGTCGACGAACCAGGCCTCTGGCGGGCTGTCGATGTCCACCTCCCAGTCGCCGCCGTCCCAGCAGCTCGGGGGTCGACCTTCGATCGGTCGCGTCGCGTAGGGGTGCTCGGCGAGCGAGCGGACGGAGAGCACCGCGAAGCCGAAGTCGTCGTAGGGGGCGCCGCCCTCGGCGAGGAGCTCGATCGTCGCGTCGTGGAGGCCGCGATCGGCGAAGTCACCGCCGGACCAGGAGTCCGCGAGGCTCGTGCAGTAGGTGAGCACCTCCTGCTCCGCCAGCGAGCGCAGGGCGTCGTCCGCGTCGCCCGAGCCGCCAGTGAGCCGCTCGCCGAGGGCGCGCAGGCGCTCGAACGCGCCTCCCATCGTCGTGGCCGCGCCCGCGAAGCGCCACTGACCGAAGCGCTCGATGACCGGGATCATGAGGAAGCACAGGAACTCGCCGCGCACAGCGAGTGCAGCCGTCGGGTCGTCGAGGAGGCGGAGGACTTCGTCGCGGGAGCGGGGCACGCCCGTGATAGTGCCGCCGCGGCGATCCCGGCGCGAGTTCGCGGTTTGGGGCGCGAGCGTTCGCGAAGCCGCGGCCACGCCCCTTCGCGTCGGACCTACCCCGGCGCGGCCTCGTCGAGCGCCTCCTTCAGCGCGCCCGCGAGCTCCGGATCATCGCGCTCGAGGAGCCCGTCGCGGCGCCAGCGGAGCGCCCCGTCGCGGCCGATCAGCACCGTCGTCGGGTAGCCCGAGACCTTCAGCTTGGGGACGATCGTCGACTGCGTGTCGAGGATGACGGGGTAGGGGACGCGGTGCTCGCGGACGAGGGCGCGGACCATGCCCTCGGCTCGCTTGGCGTCGATGCTGACGCCGACGACGACGAGGCCCTCGTGGCCGCGCTCGCGGTAGAGATCCGCGAGGGTCGGCAGCTCCTCTTTGCACGGCTCGCACCAGCTCGCCCAGACGTTGAGGAGCACCACCTTGCCGCGCAGGGCGGCGAGGTCGAAGTCCTTTCCTTGGAGGTCCTTGCCGGTGAAGGGCGGCGCGAGCTCTGGGCCCTTCGCGGCGGCGTCGGCCTGCGCCGCGCTGTTGTCCGCGCCCTCAGCGGACGCGGCTCCGCCCCCGGAGCGGTCGCCACAGGCGGCGAACACGAGGGGGGCGGCGACGAGGAGAACGCGGAGTGTGTGGGGCATCGGCTCAGGCGCTCGCCGCCATGCCGAGCCCGTAGGCCCGCGCGTAGTCGCCGAGCTCCGCACGGAGGAGGCGACGGGCGCGGTGGAGGCGGCTCATCACCGTGCCCACCGGGCATTGTAGCCGGTCGGCCGCGTCGCGGTAGGGGAGGCCCTGGAGGTCGACGAGGTCGACGACCTCGCGGAAGCGCGGCGGCAGCTTGTCGAGGGCCGAGACCACCTCGTCCGAGAGGTCGTGGTGGTGCCAGCAGCCCTCGGGATCGTTGGCCGCCTCGAGGCGACGGACGTCGAAGAGATGCTCGACGAGATCGCTGCGCGCCGCCGCGGTGTTCACGACCTTCTGGTGGCGGCAGCGCGAGATGAAGGTGTTGACGAGGATCCGCGA
>JAGQIT010000660.1:0-3099 GCA_020431135.1 Myxococcales bacterium
TGGGGGCCCCGTCGCTTGGGGCTCCGACGCTTGGGGCTCCGTCGCTTGGGGCTCCGTCGCTTGGGGCTCCTGCGGTGGGCGCCCCGGCGGTGGGGGCTCCGTCGCTTGGCGCACCCGCAGCGGCGGCGCCCGTCGAGAGCAAGCCGAGCGTCCGCGGCTGGACGATGATCATGGACGATCCCGAGGAGGCCGCCGCGGCGACGCCCGAGGCCCCGCCTGCCGCAGGCACTCCGGGCGCCCCGAGCACGCGCGGGTGGACCATGCTCGAGGAGCTCAACGAGTCGCCCGAGGCCGAGGTCCCGACGGAGCAGGCAGCGGCTCCGGCCGAGGGCGCGGCCCCGACGTCGCGCGGGTGGACCATGTTCATGGAGGCCGAGCTCGAGGGCGAGCAGGCCGAAGAGGCCGCCCCCGAGCCGGAGCCGGGCTTCTACGAGGGGGAGATGACCACCGATTCCGGCACGGTCATCGCCTTCGCTCCGGACGCGCCGAAGGAGAAGCCCGCGGGCGCGCCGGTGTCGAGCGCCCCGAAGCCGCCGGCGGCCTCGCCGGCGGCGCCTGAGCCGATGACCTCGTTTGGCGCCCAGCTCCGCGGTCAGGAGGAGCCCGTCAGCTCCTTCGGCTCGCAGCTCCGCGGCGAGGAGCCGGCGCCCGAGCCTCCGCGGACGCCGCTCGAGACGACCTCCGAGTCCCTCGCCGAGCTCGCGCAGCAGGCGACCGCGGCGGCGCCCGAGCCCGAGCCGGTGGCCCCCGAGATGCCGAGCTTCGGCGGGACGTCGATGGGCGGCGGCGGCTTCGACCTCAAGCCGACCGCGCCGACGAGCGCTCCGGAGCCCGTCGACTACGACGACGAGGAGCCGAAGAAGAGCAACACGGGCACGATCATCGCGGTGGTCGTGATGATCGCGGCGCTGGCGATCATCGGCTACTTCCTCGCCTCCTAGCTAGGGCGCGCGAGACGACGAAGGCCGACGGCTGGATCGTCGGCCTTCGTCGTTCTCTCGCGGAGCGATCGGCATCGTCCTTGAGAACGAAGACCTTCGCTTGAGGGGCGCAGCCAGCGGACAGAAGCATCGCCCTTGAGAACGAAGGAAGGCCGAGGATGGGCCCCGGCCTTTCTGTCTGCGAGACGTCCGCGGTGCGCTAGAGATCGTCGTCGTCGAGCGGCTCGATCGGGAGCTGGTAGATGACCGTGTGCTCCTCCGGCTCCTCTTGGACCTGGATGTCCTCCTGGAGGTCCTCGGCGGCGTCGAACTCGTCGAACTCCTCCTCCATCTCGTGGATCTCCTCGACGACGCGACGCGGCGGCGCCGGCGGGCTCGGCGGGCGCGCGTCGTGGGTGACGACGGTGGAGGGCGCGCGGCCGGCCTTCCAATCGGCGATGGCTTGGCAGAGGACGTCGTAGTCGATCATTTGACCGGCATCGTAGCCAACCCGGGCCGATGGGCGCAACCACCCGAGGGCCGCGCCGAGGACGGGGCTGTGCGGCGCGATCAGCTGTCTGCGCGGGCGCGACGGGCCGCGAGCTGCGTCGTGCACAGGCGGAAGAGCTCGTCCGTGACCGCGCCGATCCCGAGGCCGCCGTCGACGGTGACGATCGGCCCCGGACGCTGGGCGTCTCGCGCTCGCTGGTAGCCCTCTGCGAGGCGCCGCTGGAGGTCCGGCTCGTCGTAGCGCTCCTTTTCGCCCCCGTCGCTCGCAAGCCGGCGGTTAACCCGATCGAGGGCGGTCTCCCACGGCAGATCGACGAGCACGCAGAGGTCGGGCCAGGGCGCCCTGCTGTTGATCGTCTCGACCCAGGTCGGGTCGCACTCGAGCGACTGATAGACGAGCGACGAGAGGACGTAGCGGTCGGAGATGACGACGCAGCCGTCGCGCAGGGCCGGCTCGATCTCTCGGCGGTAGTGGTCGAGGCGGTCGGCGGCGAAGAGGAGCGCGAGGGTCTGGCCGTCGAAGGCCGCGCTGCCGGCGCTGAGCTGCTCGCGGATCATCCGGCCGATCGGCCCGCGGGAGGGCTCGCAGGTCTCGTGCACGCGCTCGCCGACCTCCTCGAGCAGACGGGAGGCGAGCTTGCGGGTCTGCGTTGAGGTGCCGCTGCCGTCGATCCCCTCGAGAGCGATGAAGAAGCCGCCGCGCGATCCGTCCACCGGCGGAGGATATCAGGGCTCCCGAAAGTGCGCATCGACGCTGGCGGCCGGTTGCTCGCGGCCCCATCCTCGGCGTGGCAAACTCGCGGGAGTCCGACGAGCGGACAAGGAGAGCGCGGTGAACCAGCCGAAGCCATCACCCAACCCCGGGGGTCCCGGGATCCAGCCCGGTCCCGCCGGGCCGGGCGGAACCATCGTCAATCCGGCGGCTCAACAGGCGCCGATCGCCGGTCAACCGGGGCCCGGCTACGCGCCGGCGGCCTCACCTCACCAAGGCTACGCGCCCCCCGGACAGCAGCACCACGGCTACCAAGGCTACGCGCCCCCCGGACAGCAGCACCAAGGCTACGCGCCGGCGGCCTCGCCGGCGCCGCCGCAGGGGCACCACGGCTACGCGCCGGCGGCCTCGCCGGTGCCGCCGCAGGGGCATCACGGATACGCGCCGGCTGCCTCGCCCGCGCCGCCGCCGCAGCCGGGCGGCTACAGCCCGTACCCCGGCGTAGCGATGCCCAAGGGCTACCCGACCACGGCGGGTCAGCCCGCGCATGGTCAGCACCAGGCGCAGCAGCACGCGGGCGCTCCCAAGTCGAACCGCAACGACGAGCTCGAGACCGGCGGCGCGCGGACCGTCTACGAGTTCAGCGGCGCGGCGGCGGGCGCCGGTGACAAGCGGACCTTCGTCGGCAGCCTCGACAGCATGCCCGACCTCGGGACGACGGAGCGCTCCGAGCGGTCGACGAACCTGAAGTCGGGGGCGTCGTCGTGGGTGCTGATCCTGATCGGCGTCGCGGTCGTCGGCGGCGGCCTGACGTTTCTAACGATGACGAAGAGCGACGAGCCCGAGCCTGAGCCCGCGCCCGTGGCGGCGCCCGCCGAGGACGGGAAGAAGACTGAGGCCGCGGCGACCGCAGCGGAGCCTACCGCCGACGACGCGGCGAAGAAGGCCGAGGAGGAG
>JAGQIT010000660.1:3173-10107 GCA_020431135.1 Myxococcales bacterium
GAAGAAGGCCGAGGAGGAGGCCGCGAAGAAGAAGGCCACGACGAAAAAGAAGGTCACGAAGAAGAAGACGACGACGACGAAGCCGAAGGCCGATCCGGAGCCCGCGGACGACGGCCCGGCGAAGCTCTCGCCGAAGAAGCCGCCGCGCGACGACGGCTTCGGCAACCTCCCGAAGCCGCCCTGATCGCCTCCGCGTCGGGGTGATGGGCGTGCCGGCGATCCGCGAGGATCGCCGGCATGTTTTTTGGGTCATGTTGGAGGAGCGGGGCGTGCGGCGCGAGAGCGGCGAGGCGTGGCGCGAGAGCGACCGCGGACGAGCGACGGGGCACGTCGAGGCGCTCCGTTCAAGCCCGCGTTGACAGGCGAGGCGAGTGAACGGGGGAGGGCGAGCGGCGGAGCCTCGTCGCCGTCGGAGCCTCGTCGCCGTCGGAGCTTCGACGCGCTGTGGCGCCGCTACACACTGACGGACGGCGACGCAGCGCCGCGCCGCCGCGCGAACTACACGCTCTCGCGCGGCCTGTGCAGCCACGGCCCGGTACGTGAGCCGGCGAGCGAGAGCATCAGCAGGATCATCGCTACGAGCGCCAGCCCGCCGCCAAGGCGGAGCGGCGTCGAGGTGCTCGGGTGCGCCCGCTGGCTGCGGATCTTGGCGACCGCCGCCTGGAGCTCTGGATCATCCGGGGCCAGGGCCTCGGCCGTCGTCAACAGCATCGCGCGGCCCTCGGGGGAGAGCCCGTCGCTCTCGGCCTCGGCGAGGAGCGCCTGGATCGTCAGGGTCCGCCGCCCCTCCGGATCGCGGTCGGCGATCAGCATCGCGGTCTTGCGCAGGAGCTGGCCGGCGCGGCTGTGCTGACCGACGCTGAGCGCCTCCTCGGCCGCGCGCCGATAGGCGTCGATCACCCGGCCGTCGGCCATCCGCGTCGGGTTGGCGACGAGGAGGCGATCGAGCGCGGTGATCGTCTCGCCGAGCTCCTCGTGGGCGAGGGCGGCGACGATCGACGCCTCCTCCTCGGCGGCCCGGCGGGCGTCGAGGAAGGCGAGGTACGCGTGGGTGTGGCGCTCCGGCTGGCGCTCGCAGCTCTCGTCGCGGCCGCCCTCCGGGAGGTGGATTTTACATGGCTCTTCGACCAGGTCGGGAGCCTCGGCCTCGAGGCGCTCGCGGATCGCGATCGCGGCGGTGTCGCGGTAGGTCTGGCCGGCCTTCGCCGAGCTCGTCTTGCCGCCGAGGAGGCGGAGGACCTTGCGCTCCGGCGCCGGCGCGGGGCCGGTGACGTAGGCGAGGAAGGCCTCGCGCGCGGCCCGGCGGATCCGCGGGATCCCGGCGTCGACGTACTCGAGCAGCACCTCGGCCGCGTCGGGGAAGCGGCGCTCGCCGTAGGCCGCGAGGATCGCCGCGAGGAGATGGGGATCCTCGAGGGCCGCCGCGACCGCGCGCTGCGGCTGCAGGCGGTCGAGCGCGTCGAGCTGGTACTCGGCGTACTCCGCCCGCCGGTAGGGGGTCTCGAAGCGATCGTCCTCCTTGTCGATCGCCGGCTTCACCGAGCTGCGGACGAGCTCCGGGATCGCCGGATCGCCGACGGCACGGAGCGCCCGACCGACCTCGTCGCGGAAGGTGCCCTCGTGGACATAGGCCGAGTCGAGGAGGGTCGCCGTCACCTCGTCCACGAGGTCGGGGCGCGTCGCGCCGATCTTCGCCGCCGCCTTGAGGAGCGCCGTTTCGAGAACGACGTCGCGGTAGATCCCGTGGAAGGAGCGGCCGATCTTCCGCGGCGACAGGGCGAGGAGATCGCCGAACCAGTCCTCGGAGAGCTTGACGTCGTAGCCGTGCGCCCGCTTCCAGGCACGCTCGAAGTGACCGTAGCGGTTCGGGACGTCGCCGCCGATCAGATCGAGGAGGGCGCGGTAGTCGACCTTGCGCGACTTCCTCGGCGCCAGCAGGCGCTCGCGGATCGCCGGCCACAGCTCGGGTCCCGCGAGCGCGAGGTTGTTCGCCGGGATCGCGACGTCCTCGACCGGGCCCTTGCGCAGCGCGGCGACGGCGGCCTCGAACTCCGCCTCGGTCTTCGGCGGTCGCGGCGGGGGAGGGGGAGGCGCGGGCTCCTTGTCCTTGGCGCGCCTCGACTTCGCGCCCTTGCGGCCGCGCTCGCGCTTGCTGCCGTTGGCGGTCGCGTCGTCCCCATCGCCGTCGTCGGCGAGCTCGTCGTCTCCGCCGCCGAGGCTGAGGGAGGGCATCGTCCCGAGCCAGCGCCGATAGGCGTCGATGCCCTCGCGCAGCGCCTCGGTCGGGGGCTGCGGGGACTCGACCTCGCCGACGCGCGTCGACACCGAGACCTCGGGATCCGAGGTGCAGCCGGCGACGAGCGCGGCGACGGCGACGATGCGGGCGAAGCGATGCACGCTCCAGGTGCTAGCGCAGGGGCCGGGATGGCCCAAATTTCCAGCGTTTGCCCGCTGGAGGTGTCGGCGACGCACCTGAGCGACGCCCAGGCGCGAGCCGCCCGAGGGTCCGGGGCTCGCGGCGTCGCAGCGGGCCGAGCTCGCCCCCTAGTGGAGGCGCTCGTTGGGGACCGGCGCCCCGACCTCTGGGACGAAGCGGAGGAAGCGGAGGCCGACGCCGGTCAGCGCGCGCACCCCGTCCTGGGCGCCGTAGTGGAGGAAGTAGTGGTTTTGGATCCGGGCGATCGCGCAGATCGCCGCGGAGTCCTCCGGGAGCTGGAAGCGGATGATGACCTTGGTCCGCAGGGGCAGGGGCTCGGCCATCTCGACGAACATCCCGGTCTCCGAGATGTTGCGGGCGACGTACCACTGCTCGCCGAATTCCTCGGTCGCGATCAGGACCCGAAAGATCTTGTCGATTCGAGCCGACGCTCGGCGCTCCACGGTGACGGTCATGAGGGGAGGATCGCCAGGTCCGACAGTGAAATCAAATATCCTACATGTATGACATGTAGGTGCAGGCGCGTCGAGGGACCCTTGCGCAGGTAGGGATCGGGGTGTATTCCCGCCCATCGGTCGAAACAGCCCACTTTCTCTGGGCCGGGCCGCACCTGAAGAAGATCTCCATGGCCTCCGCCACCTCCGAGAGGGCCCCCGAGGGGGGTCCGTTCCGCGCCGGCATGGTCGCCCTCTGTGGCCGACCGAACGTCGGCAAGTCGACGCTGCTCAACGCCCTGATCGGCTCCGATCTCGCGGTCGCCTCGCGTTTGCCGCAGACCACCCGCGAGCGCCTGCTCGGGATCTGGTCGACCGACGCCTTCCAGGCGGTGCTCATCGACACCCCCGGGATCCACCGCGCGCGCTCTGCACTCAACCGCTTCATGGTCGACGAGGCGATCCGCGGGGCGACCGGCGTCGACCTGGTGCTCCTCTTGGCGGAGACGCCGATCCTCGAGGACGAGGCCGCGGCCGAGGCGTGGGAGCCGGGGGAGGGGGCGCGCGCAGCCCTCGAGGCGGTCACCCAGGGCGGCGCGCCGGTGGTCCTGGTGCTGACGAAGATCGATCGCCTCCGTCGCCGCGAGCTCCTCCTGCCGGTGATCGCCCGTTGGTCCGCGCTCCATGAGTTCGCGGCGGTCGTCCCGGTGTCGGCGGTCAAGGACCTCGGCCTCGACGAGCTCCGCGAGGTCGTCGCCGGCGGCTTGCCGGTCGGCGTCCCGCTCTACGATCCCGACAGCCTCAGCGATCGCAACATGCGCTGGCACGCGGGCGAGCGCGTCCGCGAGTGCGTCTTCCGCCACCTCCGCGACGAACTCCCGTACAGCTGCGCGGTCACGGTCGAGTCCTACCGCGAGCAGCGCAAGCCGGCGAAGGACACGATCCGCGCGACGATCCACGTCGAGCGCGACAGCCAGAAGGCCGTGGTGATCGGCGCCGGCGGGCGGACGATCCGCCAGATCTCGATGGACGCGCGCGCGGCGATCCGCGAGCTCACCGGGCGCCCCTGCGATCTCTTCCTCACCGTCAAGGTGACCAAGAATTGGACCAAGGACCCCGAGCTGATGGCCAAACTCGGCTACCACCAGCCGGTCGGAGGTGAGTCATGAGCGGGGCCCTGGTGGCGATCGTCGGCCGACCGAACGTCGGCAAGTCCACCCTCTTTAACCGCCTCGTCGGCGCCCGCAAGGCGATCGTCGAGGACAACCCCGGGGTCACCCGCGATCGCCTCTATGGCGTCGCCGAGTGGGACGGGCGCCGCTTCCTCGTCGTCGACACCGGGGGCATCGATCCGAGCCTCGACGACGGCCTCCCCGGGCACATCCGCGCGCAGGCCGAGATCGCCATCGAGGAGGCGGATCTCATCGTCTTCGTCGTCGACTCAAGCGAGGGGGCGACGGCCAGCGATCACGAGATCGCCGCGCTCCTCCGGCGCTCGGGTCGGCCGGTGCTCGTCGCCGCCAACAAGACGGACGGGCCCAAGCGGGAGATCCACGCCCACGCCCTCCACGAGCTCGGCCTCGGCGAGATCTTCCCGGTGTCGGCGGCCCACGGCCGCCGCTTCGGCGAGCTCTGCGACGCGATCGTCGCCAAGCTGCCGGAGGACGCGACGATCGAGACCGCGCGGGCGATCCCCGAGGGCACGCGGATCGCCTTCATGGGCCGGCCGAACGCCGGCAAGTCGACGCTGATCAACGCCCTGATGCGCGAGCCCCGGGTGATCGTCGACGCCGCCGCCGGGACCACGCGCGACGCGGTCGATCTCCCCTTCGAGTTCAACGGCAAGCCGCTGGTGCTGATCGACACGGCCGGCCTCCGGCGCCGCCGCCAGGTCGCGCGGGCCCAGGAGAAGCTCGCGGCGATCAAGTCGATCCGGGCGATGGAGCGGACCCAGGTCGTGGTCCTGGTGATCGACGCGAGCCTCGGCGTCACCGATCAGGACCAGCGCCTCGCGCGGATGTCGTTCGAGCGCGGCAAGGGGGTGGTGGTCGCCCTCCACAAGTGGGATCTCGTCGCCGGCGACGCCCGCCTCGCGCGCGAGCGCCTGGCGCACACGGAGGAGGCGCTCGCCTTCCTCGAGCGCCCGCGGATCATCAAGACCTCGGCCGTCGGCGAGGGCCGCGACGAGGGCAAGGGGAAGACGCGCAACCTCGACGAGGTGCTCATCGCCTGCCTCAAGACGGCCCGCGGCCTCGGGCGCCACATCCCGACCTCCGACCTCAATGAAGAGGTGAAGGCCGCGGTCGCCGAGAACTCGCCGCCGATGCACAAGAGCAAGCCGGTGAAGCTCCTCTACGCGACCCAGGCCGAGGTCGAGCCGCCGCTGATTGTGATCTCCGCCAACATGGGGCGCTGCCTCGCGCCGGCCTATGAGCGCTATCTGATCCGGCGGATCCGCAAGCGCTGGGATCTCCGCGGCGTGCCGGTCCGCCTGGTCGTCCGCGCCCGCGGCCGCGGCAACCGCGAGCGCGCCCGCACCAATCGCAGCGCCAAGGCCTGAGCGGCGGCGTTTGGCACGCCGCGGGGTCCAGGGGGCCGGTCGGGGAGGCCCGGGCGTCTGCCTTGGCCGATGGTCAAACGCGCGAGCCGAGGGGCGTTCGAGCCCTTCTCCGGCCGCTCCACCGGTGAGCTGGAGAGCATCGCGCGCACGTCCAAGGGCTTTACACGGGGCGAAGGGCTGTGCGATTGTTGCGTCCGCAAGCCTCCCGCCGCGGGAGGTTCCCCGCGACCCTTGTGTCACCGGAGGAATTCATGTTGCGTACGTCCATTTTCTCTCGGCTCGCCCTGTTGGCGGGCGCCGCCGTGGCCCTTCCGCAGCTCTTCGCTTGTCTTGATCACCCCCTGAAGGAGGTCGAGTACGACAAGTCACAGGAGGGCAAGAAGGGCATCTCGATCGCCGTCAACAAGGACGTCGATATCATCTTCGTGATCGACGACTCCGGTTCGATGGCGGAGGAGCAGGCGCTCCTCTCGGCGAACTTCGAGGCGTTCATCAACGTCCTCGAGGCCGATGACGTCCAGGCGAACTACCGCCTGGCGATCACCACGACCGACGCCGGCAACCCGCGCTGCCCGAAGGCGGACACGACCCCGCTGAACGGCAACTTCGAGCTCAGCTCCTGCGTCGACCGCGTCGGCCTCGGTCACTTCACCTTCGCCGGCGTCGATCCCCCGCTCGACGCGAGCTACTCCTGCACCGACTTCTGCGACCTCACGGACGCCGACCTGCAGATCAGGCCGACGACCACCGAGAAGGACGCGACGGAGAAGGCGCGGCCCTGGCTGCAGAACCTCGAGGGTGAGACCAACCTCCCCGACGGCGTGACCACGGTCCAGGCCTTCCAGTGCTTCGGCCCGCAGGGCGTCGCCGGCTGCGGCTTCGAGTCTCACCTCGAGAGCATGTACAAGGCGCTCACCCGCGCCGAGACCGACGGCGAGGACAACTACGGCTTCCTCCGCGAGCAGGCGATCCTCTCGGTCGTGTTCGTGACCGACGAGGCAGACTGCTCCTACAACGAGGACCACAAGGCCGTCTTCATCGACCAGAAGGCGCTGTGGAACGACCCGAACGACCCGATCCCGACGTCGGCGGTCTGCTGGCGCGCGGGCGTCGAGTGCGACGGCTCGACCTGCAGCTCGGAGAACATCGACATCGCCGGGAACAAGGGCGCCTCGGACGCGGACGCCGTGCTCCACCCGGTGAGCCGCTACATCGATCGCCTCCAGAGCATCGAGGACGAGAAGCGGAAGCTCGACTCGGGCGCCGAGGTCCTGGTCGCGGTCATCGGTGGCGTGCCGCCAGGTTACGACGGCGACGTCGCCGACATCCCCTACAGCCAGTCGGGGGACCAGGCCTTCCTCGACGACTTCGGCACGGATCCGGGCTGCGTCTCGGCTCCGAACATGGACGGCGAGGTCGGACGGGCGGTCCCGCCGGTGCGCCTCCGTGAGTTCGCCGAGAAGTTCCAGGTCGGCGAGGACACCAACCTCTTCTCGATCTGCG
>JAGQIT010000661.1:0-2242 GCA_020431135.1 Myxococcales bacterium
GCGCGGCTGTCGGTGCACCTGCGCGGCGCCGTGGTAGAACCGCCGGCGTGAGCAGATCCGCACAGCAGCCCCCCGGCGGACCGGGGAGCGTCTACCTGATCGACGCCAACAACTTCCTCTACCGGGCCTACCACGCCCTGCCGCCGCTGAGCGCCCCCGACGGCACGCCGGTCAACGCGGTCCACGGCTTCGTCCGCATGGTCCAGCAGATCCGCAAGGACCTCGCGCCCGAGTCGCTGCTCGCGGTCTTCGACAGCAGCGGCCCGAGCTTCCGCGCCAAGATCTACCCGGAGTACAAGGCCAACCGCCCGCCGCCGCCGGACGACCTCGTGCCGCAGTTCGGCCTCGTCCGCCAGGCTGTCGACGCCCTCGGGATCCCGCGCGTCGAGGTCCCGGAGATCGAGGCCGACGACCTCATCGCCTCCTACGCGGTCGCGGCGCGCGACGCCGGCAAGACGGTGATCATCGTCTCGTCGGACAAGGACCTGATGCAGCTCGTCGCCGACGCCGATGACAAGCGCCCGGCGATCGCGATCTACGACACGATGAAGCGCAAGGTCATCGACCCGGAGGGCGTGAAGGCGAAGTACGGCGTCGGGCCGGAGCGCCTCGGCGACCTCCTCGCGCTGATGGGCGACAGCTCCGACAACATCCCCGGGGTCAAGGGGATCGGCCAGAAGACCGCGGCCTCGCTCCTCGACGAGCACGGCGATCTCGAGGGGGTGCTCACGGCGGCGCCGACGATCACGCAGAAGAAGCGGCGCGAGCGGCTGATCGAGCACGCCGGCGACGCGCGGATGAGCCGCGAGCTCGTCACCCTCAAGGAGGACGTCGCGCTGCCGAAGCCCCTCGAGGAGATCGTCGACAAGGGCGCCAACAGCGAGGCGATGACCGCCTTCTTCGCGCCACTCGGCTTCCGCTCGCTGGTCGGCGCGGCGGCGGTCGCCCGCGCCAAGGCGGAGATCCGGGCCCACGGCGGCGACACGGTCGGCGCCCACGAGCTCCAGCCCTCGCCCACGCCCCTGACCCTCGATCCGGAGGCCTTCCGCGCGTTCCTCGCGTCCGACGTCGACGCCCTCAAGGAGGCGCTGAAGGCCCTCGCGGCGGCCGACGGGGTCGTCGTCCAGATCGCCGCGGACCACTCGGACGCGATGCTCGCCAACCTCGTCGGCGTGGCCTTCGCGGGGCTCGGCGACAAGGCGCCCGCTCCCTTCTATGTGCCCCTCGGCGTGCCCGCGGAGCTCACCCAGGGGGCTCCCCTGAGCCTCGACGCGGCGAAGGAGCTGCTCGGTCCGCTGCTCACCGCGGACAAGCCCGCCAAGGTGGTCCACGCCCACAAGTTCCAGGGCATCGTTCTCGGTCGTCACGGCGTCGACCTCGGCGGCGTCACCATGGATCCCCAGCTCTGCTCCTACACGCTCGACCCAGCGCGGAGCAGCCACACGCTCGGCGCGCTCGCGGCAGACCTCGTCGGCTTCGCCGTGACGCCGGTCGACAAGGTCCTCGGCAAGGGCAAGAAGGCGGCGACCTTCGACAAGGTGGCGCTGCCCAAGGCGACCGCCTACGCCTGCGAGCGGGCGGCGGTCGGCGCCGCGGTCGGGGCTCACCTCTGGGGCGAGGTCGAGCGCGCCGGCGAGGCCGCGCGCAAGCTCTTCGTCGACCTCGAGATGCCGCTCGCGGACGTCCTGCGCGGCCTCGAGGAGCGGGGGATCGCCGTCGATCCCGCGGTGCTCAAGGCCCAGTCGGACGCCCTCGCCAAGGAGATCGCCAAGCTCCAGGCGGAGATCGAGAAGCACGCCGGACACCCGGTGAACCCCGACTCGCCGACCCAGCTGCAAAAGCTCCTCTTCGATGAGCTCGGCCTGCCGGCGACGCGCAAGACGAAGACGGGCTACTCGACCGACGCCCAGGTGCTGGAGGAGCTCAGCCTCTACCACCCGGTCGTCGGCCAGATCCTCGAGTACCGGAGCCTGACCAAGCTCAAGGGGACGTACCTCGACACTCTGCCGAAGGCGATCAACCCGCATACGGGGCGCCTCCACACCTCCTTCCGCCAGGCCGTCGCCCAGACGGGGCGGCTGTCGAGCAAGGACCCGAACCTCCAGAACATCCCGATCCGCACCGAGCTCGGCCGCAGGATCCGCGAGGCCTTCGTCGCCCCCGAGGGTCGCGTCCTCGTCACCCTCGACTACTCGCAGATCGAGCTCCGCGTCCTCGCTCACCTGTCGAAGGACAACAACCT
>JAGQIT010000661.1:2354-14898 GCA_020431135.1 Myxococcales bacterium
AACTTCGGCGTGATCTACGGCCAGACGGCGTTCGGCCTCGGCCGCCAGCTCGGGATCCCGCGCGGCAAGGCCGGCGCCTACATCAAGGCCTACCTCGCCAAGCTCCCGGGCGTGACCAACTACATGAGCGCGCTGATCGAGGAGGCCAAGCGCCAGGGCTACGCCGAGACGATCATGGGTCGCAAGCGGCGGATCCCGGAGCTCCAGCGCCGCGGCGCCGCCCGGTCCTACGGCGAGCGGATCGCCCGCAATACGCCGATCCAGGGGAGCGCCGCCGACATCCTCAAGAAGGCGATGATCGACGTCGATCGAGCGCTCGCCGGCGAGACGTTCGCGGCGATGCTGCTGACCGTCCACGACGAGCTGATCTTCGAGTGCGACGCCGCCCGCGTCGATGACCTCGTCGGGATCGTCAGGCCCAAGATGGAGGGCGCGGTCGAGCTCAGCGTGCCCCTCGTCGTCGAGGTCGGCCACGGCGTGAGCTGGGCGGCCTGCAAGGGGTAGGGAAGGGCCGGCGCCTGGGCGGGGCTCCTGGCTCGTCTGCTGCCCCGCTCAGGCCCTCCATCGAGAACCTCTGGTGAGGCGCGCTCGCGTCAGCTGGCGACGAGCCTCGTCGCTCGGAGTCTAGTTCGCGCCGCGGGCTGGTAGAGGCAGCGCAACCTCCCAGCGCTCTTTCATCCGACGGCGACGTTGTGCGCGCGCTGTGCTCGCCTCGCCGGGGACGAGACGCGTCCTGAGCGTCGTAGGCGAGACGCGGCCCGTCCCGCTGAACATCGCGGACGTGACGCATTCTCGTTCCCGTCCCTGAGAACGCCGAAGGCGGAGCCTGAGCCCCGCCCTCGTCGTTCAGTGCGGTCGTTCAGGCTAGCCGCCCGTACCGCCGTCGGTGTCGGTGTCCATCCCGCCAGTAGTGCCGCCCATGTCGCTCTCGGCGTCCCAACAGACGCTCTGGACGTTGGTCAGCGCCTCCTGGATCTGATCCAGGGCGTAGACGCCGTTGCAGTACTTGCCGCTCATCGGGAAGAGGCGACCGTTCTCGTTGACGTACGGGTCGTTCTTCGGGTCGAAGGCGAAGGGGCAGAGGTCGCAGGTGTCGGCGATGCCGTCGAAGTCATGGTCGAGCTGCGGGAGGGTGCAGCGGTTCGCCCACAGCTCCTCTTCGCTGCCGACGTCGGCGAGGCTGAGGCGCTTGGCGTAGACCTTGTTCGCCGGGTCGTAGCCCGCGTCGATGAGCGCCGCGTCGCAGCCCTCCGGGAGGGTGACCATGCCCGGCTTGTCGACCACCGAGTCGGGGATCTTGACGCAGCTCGGGTCGTCCTCGCTCGGGCAGTCGACGGTGAGGAAGCGGCCGCCGCCGGTGGTCCGGAGTTCCTGCACCGGGTTGCCGTCGTCGTCGAGGATCGGGTTGCCGTTCTCGTCGGTGACGGTGACGAGGCCGGTCGAGTACGGCTCGCGGAGGAGGCGGGTCTGCGAGACCTCGTCGAAGAGGACCGTGCAGCACCAGCCGTTGACCGAGACGTCGTAGAACGAGAAGGGGCGCGGGTCCGCGCGGTCGTAGCAGGACGCGTCGGTCTCGCACGTACGGCCGACGAAGTCGCCGTCCTCGTCGTCCTCCTGGATCCCGCCGTCGGCGATCTGGTTGGGGTTCAGATCGAAGGGGCAGGTGTCGCAGATGTCGCCGACCTTGTCGCCGTCAACGTCCGAGTGGTTGCAGACGTTGTTGGTGCAGGTCGTCCCCGGGCACTCGTCGTCGCCGTTGCAGGCGACGCCCTCGACCGGGATGCGCGGGCAGTAGTCGTCGACGTTGCGGATGCCGTCGCCGTCGAAGTCGTCGTCGTTGCCGAAGCCGACGGGGCCGGCGGCGCCTGGGTAGGTGATCGGGGTGCCGGCGTCGACGCAGGCGTCGCCGATCATCGGCAGGCCGTCGATGTCGGTCTGGCAGATGTTGCTGTTCTCGGTCGGCGCGACGTCGCCGATCTTGAACGGGGTCAGCCCCGGCGTGTTGCCGTAGTCGCCGCAGTTCGGGGTCCGGACGCAGTTGTCACAGGCGTCGCCGATGCCGTCGCCGTCCGCGTCACCCTGGTACGGGGTGTTGAAGACCATCATGTAGGGCGGAACGCCCGCCATGTCGGCCTCCTTGTTGTACGCGCTCGGCTGCTTGATGCAGGTGTCGCACTCGTTGCCGACGCCGTCCTTGTCGCTGTCGGCCGTGTTGATCGAGGTCGCGATCGTCGGGCAGAGGTCGTAGATGTCGCCAAAGCCGTCGAGGTCGCTGTCGATCTGGTCGGGGTTGTAGTGGTCCGGCGCGTTGTCGCAGCTGAACTGGACGGCGTCGCCGAGGCGGTCGCAGACGATGGTGTCGCCCGAGACCGGATCGACGACGGTGTCGTCGGCGAGGAGCGACTGGCCGAGGAGGCCGTCCTTGTCCTCCTTCGCCTTCGGGGGGTCGACGAGGAAGTCGTAGTAGTAGTCGGGCTCAGAGGCGCCGCCGACGATCAGCGGCATGCCGCAGGCGTCCCAGAAGGCCTCCATGTAGGCGGCCTGTGCGGCCGCGCCGTCAGCGGCGAAGGCGTCCTGGAAGTCCTTGTAGGACTCGATCGGGATGTTGCCGACGTTGGCGAGGCCGGGGACCTTGAGGCGGTAGGTCTGGCCGGTGCGGAGCACCTGGCCGAAGTCCTTCGGGTTGACCTGGACGCCGACCTTGCCGACGACCTGCGCGTTGACGTCGACGGTCAGGCAGGGCGGCGCGGCGTCGGAGACCGCGTCGGGGTCCTCGGTGCAGTTGAGACCGCCGGCGACGACCTTGATCTCGTTGCCGTTGAGCCCGTCGGTCTCGACGAGCTGGATCTTCCGGAGGTTGTAGGGGCTCATGTCGAACTTGTTCGAGAAGGAGATCTCGAACTCGTCGCAAGCGCCGATCCGGAGGTTGTTGGCCGGGAAGCCGCTGCCCGGGACGACGTGGAAGTCCGGGGTCGTGAAGCGGTAGGTGCGGCGGCCGGCGAGGGTGTTGCCGACCTTGTCGCGGATGTACTGGCCGTTCTCGCCGACGCCGTCGTCGCTCGGCACCGCGAAGACCACCTCGTACTCCGAGCTCGAGCACATCGCTCGGTCGAAGTTCTCGTTGGTCTCGGACGCCGAGTCGTTGGCGCGCCAGCCGTCCTTGATGTTGAAGCCGCCGATGTTGTTGCGGCCGGAGGCGCAGCGCTCGGTGAAGGCCCGGCTGGTGCCGCCGATGTCGGCCGCGCGGTAGGCCACGCCCTTGATCGCCGGGTCGTAGATCACGCCGCCGTTTTGGACGACGAAGCGGGTCGCGTACTGGTTGCCCTTGGCCTCGTTGACCGTCGAGCCGTCGCCGTTGACGCTGCAGAGCTTGGCGACCACGTCCGCGCAGGTGTTCGCGTCGTCGTTGACGATCGCGTCGAAGCCGGACTGGCTCGTCGGGCAGACGCAGTCGCGGGTCTGCTCGGGGAGGCTCTTCTTGCGGTCGTAGACGTCGATCGGGGTCGTGATGTTGCGATCCGCGAAGGGGTCGCAGACGTTGCCCTGGCCGCAGCCCTCCTCGACGTCGAGGACGCCGTCCTCGTCGAGATCGGCGTAGGCGAGGCGCTGACCCGACGGGATGGTCTTGGTCTGCCCCTCCTCGAGCTCGCCGTTGTAGGCGACGAGCTGGTTGTTGAGCTGGAAGCAGCCGGCGACGTTGCTGTCGTCGAAGCGCTTGTCGACGCAGTAGCCGCCGAGCTGCGTGGTCTCACAGGAGATGAACCACTCGGCGATGCACTTGCGCTCGACGCAGGCCTCGTCCATCGTGTCCTGCGAGCAGGCGGTGCCGCTGTTCTCCAGCTGACCGACGCACTCGGTGCCGGGGAGGTTGGCGCCGGTCGCCGAGGTGCAATCCGTCTTCGTCGAGCACGGGACGTTGCGCTGCTCGAGGCCGATCGGGCGGTCGTCGGGGTGGGTCTCGCGGAGGCGGTCCTGGATCGGCACCGCCGAGGTGACCATCTCCCCGTTCCACATGTAGTTGTAGCTCAGGCGCTCCTCAGCGCTGCGGTCGATCTCGGGGATGACCTGGCGACAGACGCTGAACTTGTCGTCGTTCGCCGGGTCGCAGGCGACGGGCGGCGGGTCGCCGCCAGGGACGCGGCCGGCGCCGTAGCGGCTGACGTTGACCGAGAGCTCGTAGTCGCAGGCGGTGCAGCAGGTGTTCGGGCCGTCGTCCGGGTCCTCGCAGGAGTTGGCGCCGCTGCGCCAGTCCGTGTAGCCCTGGTAGGCCTTGATCTCCTGCCCGAGGCGCGTGCGCAGCGGCCACAGGCCGCCGTCGGCGTTGTAGAAGGCGTCGCAGGCCTGGTTGTTGAGGGCGTTGTGATCGAAGGGGATCCCGGCGTCGGCGAGGTTCTCGATGCACGAGAGGTTGACCGAGCGGGTGATCAGGTCCGGGTTGGTGCTGTTGCCCTTGAAGTAGTCGCCGTTGTAGCGGGTGACGGGCCCGTTGATCTTCATGATCCGGGTCCGCCAGTTGTAGACCTCGAAGAGCTGCGGGTTCGAGAGCTGCTTGCGGACGAGCTCGATCGACTGCGGGTCGAGGAGGTTGTTGAAGATGAAGTTGATGCCGGCGCCGACGATCAGCGGCGAAATCTTGCACCACTCGTCGGCACCGCGGGCGCCGGGGGGCTTGCCGTCCTGCTCGGCCTCGTTCTCGAACTCGACCTCACACTGGGCGATCGTGTTGACGTAGTACTTCGCCTCGGTCAGCGGCTCAGGGCAGGCGTCGCCCTTGCACTCCGGCGACAGGACGTAGATCTCCTTGCCGGCGTAGTTCGAGGCGGCGATCGTCTCGAGGATGAGGTTCTCAGGGTCGCAGATACCACAGTCGGGATCCGTGATGCAGCCCGGCATCGCCGTCGTGGCGGCAGCCAGGGCGGTCGCGACCAACGACGCCCGAACAAAACCCATCGGTGCTTCCTGCTTGGAGTCGACGCTACGCATGTTGCTCAGTCCTGTGTGAGATCGTCGGGAGTTCGCTGGCGGCTTACTTGTTCGGCGACAGCGAGTCGGGGGTCGGTCGGTCCTTGCGCTTCATGACGCCGAGAACCTCGGCGCCAGAGGCCTTCGCCATGTCGAGGAGCTCGACGGCGGAGCCGTACTTGGCGTCGTCGTCGAAGTCGACGAAGACGACCTTCTTGTCGCGGAACTCGAGCTGCTTCTCGAGCGCCTTGCCGAGGGCGGACTTCTCCATCGGGGTGCGGTTGAGCGAAACCCCGCCGTCCTTGGTGAGACCGATGACCAGAGTGTCCTGGGTCGGCGGGGTCTTCTGGCGTTGCTTGCTCTCCGGCGGCACGCGCACAGAGATCTCGGGCACCTGCTTGGGGATCATCACCATGAAGATGATGAGAAGGACGAGGCAGATATCGACGAGGGGAGTGACGTTGATATCCGCCTGGGCCCCACCGCCCTTATGCCCAGTTGACATGCCCATGGAAGAACACTCCTCCGCTTACGCCCGTTAGGCGAGAGACTACGCCACGAATGGCTGATCGAACAGCAAAAACAAAACCGCGCAGATGGCGCTTGAACCTGTTTGGCCCGCGCTAGGTGCCAAGTCTGGACCCAGCGCGAGCCGTCTACTCACCCTCGAGGTCGACCACGAGGGCGACGTCCTGGATCATCGACTCGCTGGAGGTAATCCACTCGAGGACGATGCGGACCTGGCCGTAGTCGGTGTCCTTGTCGCCCTTCAGGAAGAGCAGGGGACCCTTGTACCCGTTGGCCGCTGCCTTGCCGGAGGCGACCTTGAGGCTCTCGTCGAGGGCGGTGAGGAAGTCGCCCTTGCTCAGGTAGAGGTCCTGCTCGATCCACGCGCCGTCGTCGTTGATCGAGACGAAGACCTGGTCGCCCTCCTTGTGCTTCGTGGCGTCCGTCAGCTTGGGCAGGTGGACGTCCTTGCCGCGGCCGAGCATCGGCGTCACGACCATGAAGATGATCAGGAGGACGAGGCAGACATCGACCAGCGGCGTGACGTTGATCTCCGCCGCAGGGGGCTCGTGATGGACCCCCTTCTCGGACTTGTAGGGGACCCTGCGGGTGCGCTTTCCGCGCCCGTGACCGCCGCCGGCCATCCTAGTAACGGCCTTCCTTGAGGACGAAGTCGACGAGCTCAGAGGCGACGTCGTTCATGTCGATCTGGAAGAGCTCGATGCGGGCGTTGAAGTAGTTGAAGAAGACGACCGCCGGGATGGCGACCATGAGGCCGACCGCGGTGGCGACGAGCGCCTCGGAGATGCCGCCGGCGACCGAGGAGAGGCCGCCGCCGCCGTCCGAGGAGATGCCCTGGAAGGAGTTGATGATGCCGGTGACGGTGCCGAAGAGGCCGACGAACACCGCGGTGGAGCCGATGGTGGCGAGGACGGTGAGGCCGCGCTTGAGGTTGGCGGTCTCGCGCTCCTTGGCGCGCTCGAGCTGGCGGTTGACCGCGTCGACGAGGTCGAAGTCGCCGACGTCGTCCGGGCCCTCCTCGTGGAGGGCGTCCATGCCCTTGATGTACTCGCTCATGCCGGCGCCGACGACCTTGGCGATCGGCGAGTCGCTGTGGTTCTGGACGGCGTTGACGGCGTCCTGCAGCTTGCGCTCCTGGAGGAAGGTCCGGAGCATCATGATGTAGCGGATGGACTGCCCGCGAGCGCGGGAGAAGACCCTCGCACGCTCGATGGTCACCGCGAGCATGATGAGGAACATGATGCCGAGGAGCACCATCACCACCTTGGCGATGACGCCCATCTGCTCCCACATGCCCGCAAGGGTGAAGTCGACACCGGAATTGGCGAGTATCGTCGTGACTGTGAACTCCATCGGGGTGGCCTTGCTTTCTTCGCTTCGAAGGTCGTAGTTGGATGATCTGTTGGCCTGCGGTGGCGTCTTCGCCGACCCAGGCGCTCAGCTACTTGTTGAACTTCAGGTTGAACTCGACCGTGGAGCAGGTCTTCTGCGGCTTGCCGGCGACGATGAAGGGCTTGAAGCGCCACTTCTTCACCGTCTCGCGGCAAATCTCATCGACCTTCGGGTCGTAGCACTTCTTCTTCGTCCGCACTTCGGTCGTCTTGCCCGACTTGTCGACGCAGAAGTAGGTCTTGTTGGTGCAGGGCCGCTTGTCGAACATGCCGGCCTTGGTGCTGGCGAGCTTGCCCTTGTCCGGATCCGGCGTGTAGACGCTCTGCGACATGACGGCCGAGATCGGCTTCGGGGCGACGGCCTGGGTCGGCTCGCGCTTGGTAGCGACGCCGCCGAGCTGGCCGCCGAGCTGACCGCCGACGACGCCGCCGACGACACCGCCAGGGACACCACCGGGGACACCGCCGGGCACGCCGCCGGGGACCTTGCTGCCCTTCCCGGGCTTCTTCTTGGCGTCCGGGACCTTGTCCGGGGTCTCCTTCGGCTGGACGATCTCCTCCTCGGGGATCTCCTCGTCCGGAATCTCCTCCTCCTCGACCTCCTCCTCGGAGTCATCGCCGGCCGGCGGCGGGGGAGGGGGCGGAGGCGGCGGCGCCTCGTCTTGGGCGAGCTGGAAGACGATGTAGTTGATCGTCGGCGGCTCGACCTTCGAGATGTCCATCTTGTTGGCGGCCCACGCGAACGTGATCATCGACAGGGTCAAGACCCCGGAGACCGTCGCGGCCGCGATCATCATCTTGCGGCGGCGCGGGTCGGCGTACTGATAGGTCATGTAGTGCTCGAACATGGGTCGTCTCCTTTGCGGTGCCCTTGCTCAAACGCGACAGGGCGCGCCGAGGCTCACGCTCCGCCTAGCGCTTCCTCTTCTTCTTGCCCTTCTTGGCCGGCTCAGGCTCCGCCGCGTCGCCCTCGGCGTCGCGCATCTGCTGCTCGATCTCCTTGCGCTGCTCGGCGTCGGAGGCGAGCTCCTCGGCGCTGAGCGGCGCCGGCGGGAGGAGGCAGCAGCCGCCCTGCTCGCCGGCCTTGATCTGCGCCTCGGTGCACTCGGGGAGCGAGTCGATGTCGCAGACGGCCTTCTGCTGCTTCCACGCCTGCATCGTGTCGTCGCGGGCGAGGAGGCGGTTGAGCCCCTCTTCGAGCGTCTGGTTCTCCTCGTCGTCGGAGAAGCGCCGCGCGAGGGCGCGCTGGGTGTAGGCCATCGACCGCCAGATGTACGCGTCGCGGAACTTCGGATCGCGCATCGTCGCCTTGTCGAGGATCTTGATGACATCGTTGGCGATGTTCAGGCGCTCCTCTTCGGACAGGTTCGTGTTGAACGGCGTCGTGCTGTCCGGGTCGGGGAAGAGCGGCTCGAAGCGGCGGATCGCCAGGGCGTGGTAGGCGCGGACGCTGTCGGGGAACGCCTCGATGCGCCTCTCGAACCACTCCTCGGCCTCCTTCGTCCGCCCGCAGCGGTCGTACTGCTTGGCGATCGTCGTGTAGAGGCCCTCTTCGTTGGGGTTCTTGTTGTGCTTGTCGAGCCAGTAGCTGAGGAGCTCGTCGCAGCGCTCGTCGGCGTCGAGGATCGCGAGGCGGTGCATCTGGACGGTCTCGGCGTCCTCGGGGGTCGGCTCCTCGAGGCGGTCGTGCCAGGTCTTGAAGTCCGCGAGCGCGATGTCGGCGAAGTCCTTGCGCTCCTTGAGCGCCTTCTCGTCCTTGCTCTTGAGGACGATGCTCTCGGCCGCGCACGCGCGGTTCCAGTAGACGGTGACCCCGTCCGGTTCGATCGAGATGGCTTCGTTGTACTTCTCGATCGCCTCGCGGTAGCGGCCGTCACGGTAGTCCGCGTTCGCTTCGCGGATGAGATCGCGCGCTTGGATCTTCGTGCATCCAGAGAGGCCGAGCAGTGCACCGAAGGTGACGCCGATGACGAATGAACGCATGGAGAGCGCCAGTGTACAGAGATGACCTCAAATCGCAAGACGCCCCGGCGGCTCCGCGGGGGCCGCGACGGAGGCCGCCGGGAAGCGCGATCTGAGCCCCTAGCGGGCGGAAATGAGGTCGCGTGACCGCCGAACCTCAGCAAACGAACGGGGAGAAAACGCAACTTCAGTCGGCTCGCTGACGATCTCCCCCGCGCGAGGCTGTGGACGCCTCCGCGGGCTCGTTGGGCTCGTTGAGGTCGCGCAGCGCGTGCTCAGCGGCCCGGCGTCCCGAGGGCGAGGCTGATGTCGCTCAGTTGGTCGGCGCCCGCGGCGATCATGAGCAGCCGGTCGAGGCCGAGGGCGACGCCGGCGCAGCGCGGCAGGCCGTAGCCGCGCAGGTCGCTGAGGAAGGGCCCGTCGACCGGCAGCGTCGGCAGGTCGTGGGCGTCGCGGAGGCCGCTGACGACGGCGAAGCGGGCGGCCTGCTCGTCGGCGTCGCGCAGCTCCTGGTAGCCGTTGGCGAGCTCGACCCCGTCGACGTAGCTCTCGAAGCGGGCGGCGAGGCGCGAGCCGTCGACCTCACGGAGCTCGGCGAGGGCGGCGAGGGCAGGGGGGAAGTCGCAGAGATGAACGCCGCCGCCGCGGTCGGCGAGCCAGGGGTCGAGGTCGCGGTCGGACCACTCGCTAAAGAAGGCGGTCCAGGCGGCGAGGCGGCGGACGTCGGGGTCGCGGGCCGCGAGGCCGGGGCCCGTGAGCGCGAGGCCGACCCCTGCGGCGAGTCGCGTGAGCGCGTCGGCCTCCTCGTCGCCGCGCAGGCGCAGGCCGAGCGTCGCCTCGACGATCTCGAGGATCGCGAAGGTCGACCAGCGGGCGACGGGCGGGCGACCGGCTGCGGTGAAGACCGCGTCGACCAGGGCCTCGACGTCCGCGCGGGCGGCCGCGAGGTCGTCGTCGACCCGGTACCACTCGATCAGGTGGAACTCCTCGGAGTGGCGGGCGCCGATCTCGGCGGCGCGGAAGACGTGGCTGATCTGGAAGATCGAGCCGGCACCGCGGCACAGGAGGCGCTTCATCGCCAGCTCGGGGCTGGTCGCGAGGTAGCCGGGGGGCGCCGTGAGCGGCTCAATAAAAGGTTCGACGGCGACTGCGGCGACGCGCACGGGGGTCGACACCTCGCGCATCCCGGCGGCGCGGAGTCGTTCACGGATCGCCCCGAGGGCGCGATCCCAGAGGGCGACCCGCGCGGGCCAGGGGAGGCCGGGCGGGCGCGTCGCGGTCATCCGCGGGGCGGCGGCTACTCGTTGACCCGCTCGACGTAGGCGCCGGTGCGGGTGTCGATCTTGACCTTCTCGCCGACCTTGATGAAGAGCGGGACGGCGATCTGGTAGCCGGTGCTGACCCAGGCGTTCTTGGTCACGCCGGTGGCGGTGTCGCCCTTGACGCCCGGCTCGGCCTCGGTGACCTCCATGACGACGTGGCTCGGCATCGACAGGCCGACGGGGCGGTCGTTGTAGAAGAGGATGTCGCACTCGAGGTTGTCGAGGAGGTAGTTCTTGTCGTCGCCGACGATGTCAGCGACGAGCTCGACCTGCTCGTAGGTGCCCATGTCCATGAAGGTGAAGGCCTCACCCGACGAGTAGAGGAACTGCATCTTGCGCGACTCGACGTTCGCGGCCTCGAGCTTCTCACCGGAGCGCCAGGTGCGGTCGAGCACGGCGCCGGTGATCATGTTCTTGATCTTGCACTTGTAGAGCCCCTGGCCCTTGCCTGGCTTCACGAACTGGAACTCGACGACAACGTAGGGCTGCCCGTCGATCTCGAGCTTGGCGTTCTTGCGGAGATCAGAGACGTCCATCGGGGCGCTTGCCTACTTGCTCGACATCGCCGTGTCAACACGCATCGGCGACCTCGCACACGCGCCCTTGGCGCCCGGGGCGGCACTTGCGCACGCAATGTACGGTTTCCAGCATGTGTTTATTTCCGGCACAGTTTCGGCTAGGCTCGCCGCTTGAAACGTGGTCGACCGCGTTCTGACGGGAACGATGACACATAGCTCTTGGGGTTTTTCTCGAACTCCGTTCCTGGACCCACCGCAAGGAATGCCATGCACCTGACCACCAAAGCCCGCTACGGCCTGAGAGCCCTTTGCCATGTCGCCCACCGGGGTTACGCGTCTGCGCAGGTGATCGCCGAGAAGCAGGCGATCCCTTCGCGCTACCTCGAAGAGATCATCGGTGAACTCCGCAAGGCCGGCTTCGTCATCGGCAAGCGGGGGCCCCGCGGCGGCTACAAGCTCGCTCGCCCGGCGAACGAGATCGTTCTCGCCGACGTCCTCTCGGTGCTCTCGTCGGGGAACCAGAGCACCGCCCACGAGCCGCAGGACGAGATCACCAGCCTGGTCGAGCGCGCCGTCGACGATCGCTTCGCCAGCCTCGTCGGCAACCTCAACCTCGAGGACCTGCTCTCTGAGGCGCGTGAGCAGTTCCGTCGGCTGGCCGCGGACTACGTGATCTGAAGCCGCGCCGGCGCCGGCGCAGCTCCTCTACTCCTTCGCTTAGCCACCTATGCAACGCCCGGTTCTCGTCGACGACATCCTCGGTCTCATCGGCAACACCCCGCTCGTCCGCCTGCGCAAGGTCGCCGGGCGCGAGGCGAGCCACGCGGCCGTCTGGGGCAAGTGCGAGATGCTCAACCCGGGGGGCTCGGTCAAGGACCGGATCGCCCTGGCGATGATCGAGGCGGCGGAGGCGAGCGGACAGATCACCCCCGGCAAGAGCGTTCTCGTCGAGCCGACGAGCGGCAACACCGGCATCGGCCTCGCCCTGGTGGCGGCGGTCAAGGGCTACCGCCTGATCCTGACGATGCCCGAGAGCATGAGCCTCGAGCGCCGCAACCTCCTCAAGGCCTACGGCGCGGAGATCGTCCTGACGCCGGAGGAGCAGACGATGGGCGGCGCCGTCGACCGGGCGATGGAGCTGTGCTCGCGCGCCGATCACTTCATGCTCCAGCAATTCGAGAACCCGGCGAACCCGGAGATCCACAGGCGCTCGACCGCGGTCGAGCTCCTCGAGCAGATGAACGGCCGGACGATCGACGGCTTCGTCTCGGCGGTCGGCACCGGCGGGACGATCACCGGCGTCGGCGAGGTGCTGCGCGAGCACAACCCGGAGATCCGCATCATCGCCGTCGAGCCGACCCGCTCGCCGGTGCTCAGCGGCGGCCGCCCGGGGCCGCACAAGATCCAGGGGATCGGCGCGGGCTTCATCCCGAAGGTGCTCAACACGGCGATCTACGACGAGGTGGTCACGGTCGAGGACGCCGAGGCCTACCGGATGAAGAAGCGGCTGGCGACGCGCGAGGGGCTCCTGGTCGGGATCTCGGCGGGCGCCGGCGTGGTCGCGGCGGAGCGCCTGGCGGCCGAGCTCGGCCCGGGGAAGAATGTCATCACGATCCTCTGCGACACGGGCGAGCGCTACTTCAGCCTCGACGAGTACTTCACGCAGACCGGCGAGCTGCGCTAGCTAGGTCGGGCAGGGCGATGGCGATCGAGTTGCGGCCACGGGATCACTTCCTGGTCCTCGGGGCAGGTGGTCTCGGGTCGCCGGCGCTCCTCGGCCTCCTCGCCGCCGGCGCGCGCCGGCTGACGATCGTCGATCGCGACGCGGTCGAGACCTCGAACCTCCAGCGCCAGGTGCTCT
>JAGQIT010000662.1:0-5506 GCA_020431135.1 Myxococcales bacterium
ACGGCCTCCTCGACGTCTTCCTCGGGCTGATGCTGGCGACCATGCCGCTCTACGCGGTCTTCGATCGCCTCTTCGGCGAGGGGCCCGAGACCACGCTGCTCTACGCGGCGTTCAACACGGCCCTCGTCGTCGCCCTCGTCGTCGCCCGTCGCCTGCTGGTGCGGCCGCGCCTCGGCGTCGCCACGCCGAACGCCCGCCGCCGCCGCCGGATCGGCTGGAGCCGCCTCGCCCTCGGCGGCTCGGTGCTCCTCGGCCTCCTCGCCTGGGGGATCTTCGCCGCCGACCGCGGCGACGGCCTCCTCGCGTTCATGCCCTTCGTCTGGCTCGTCAACTGCGTGGTCGTCTTCGGGGCGATGGCCCACTTCCTCGACGTCCCGCGCTTCTTCGCCTACGGCTTCCTCTTCGGTGTGCCGCTCGCCGTCGACGCGATCGTCCGCCAGGCCGAGCTCGGGCCGCTGCCGCTCGCCGTCACCTTCGTGCTCCCCGGGCTCGTCATCGTCGGCGTCGGCGCGGTCAAGCTCGCCCGCTTCCTCGCCGCCTACCCGCCCCGCGAGGTCGAGGATGGCGCCTAAGCCGAAGCCCAGGTCCAAGCCTCGGAAGGGCGGGCCCCTCGGGGTCGATCGCCTGATCCACGCCCCCGCGCGCCTGGCGATCATGACCAACCTCTACGTCGTCGACGACGCCGACGCGACCTGGCTCTTGCAGCAGACCGGCCTGACCTGGGGGAACCTCGCCACCCACCTCGGCAAGCTCGAGGAGGCGGGCTACGTGACGGTGACCAAGGGCTACCGCGGCCGCAAGCCGCGGACGAAGCTGGCCCTCACCCAGGCGGGGCGCGACGCCCTCCTCGCCTATCGCGCGAGCATCCTCGACGCCCTCGATCTCGGCGAGTAGTCGACTCAGGCCGGCGCCGCCTCGTCGGCCTCGCCGCGGCCGCCGTCGTCGTGGAGCCACGCGCAGGTCGCCCGCATCGTCGCCCGCAGGACGACGAGCACGGGGCTCGCAAGGAGCAGGCCGATCGCCCCGCCGAGCGTGCCCATCAGGACCTGGGCGAAGATCGTCACGGCCGGCGGCATCGACACGGCGTGGCGCTCGATCAGCGGCGTGATCAGGTTGCCCTCGAGGAACTGGACGACGGCGAAGACGATGACGACGCCGCCAGCGGTCGCCGGACCCTGCATCAGGCCGAGGAGGAGCGGCAAGATCGCCCCGAGCACCGGCCCGAGGAAGGGGACGAACGAGAGGAGCCCGGCGAGGAGCCCGAGGGTCAGCGCGAGGGGGATCCCGGCGATCCAGAGGCCTACGCCGGTGAGCACGCCGACGGCGCACATCGCCGCGAAGCGCCCGAGGAGCCAGCGCCGCAGGCCGTAGACCGAGCGCTGGAGGATCTCGTCGGCGACGTCGCGCTGCGCGGGCGGCAGCAGCCCGACCGCGCCGCGCCGGTAGACCTCGGGGGCCGTGGCCCCGAAGACGCCGATGACCATGACCATGGCGACGTTGCCGAGCACGCCGAAGGCGCGGCTGAAGGCGCCGACGGTCCCGGTGAGGACGGCGTTGGCGTCGGGGCTGAGGGCCTCGGGCCCGCCGAGGCTGGCGATGAGCGACTCGGCGCCGGGGATCGCGAGGATCCACGACTCTACCTGCGCGTAGGCCTCGGGCAGGCGCTCCTTCAGGGCCTCGACCTGATCGGCGACGGAGGGGCCGAGGAGCGCCCCGAGGCCCGCGACGATCCCGAGGATCAGGCCGATCGTCAGGCCGAGGGCGACGCGCCGCGAGACCCGCGGGATTCGAGCGATGATCCGCGCGCAGCCGTCGAGGAGCACCGCGAGGAGGATCCCGGCGAAGCCGTAGAGGAGGACGCCGCTGGTCCGCCAGAGCACGGCCCCGAAGGCGACGAAGAGGACGACGAGCAGGCAGTAGCTGGCGAAGCGCCGCAGGCTCGGGCCGCTGCGCGCGGGGCCTCGCCGGAGCTCAGGACGCGTGCCGTGCATCGACGCCTCAGCGCACACGGTTTACACCCCAACCGCCCGTCGGCTCCGTGCGGGCGCGGACGACAGCCGCGGCCGACGGGCCGCGCAAACGGCGGCCGCCGAGCAGCGCGCTGAGGATCGTCGTGTCTCTTGGTCGTCGCAGGTCCAGTCTCCCTTCGGGTCCGGTCGGGGGCGCGGGGCCACGGGCCTCTAGCGTCCCTGACCCGAAGAGCATGTCTCTCCAGCTCAGGCCCGCGCCGGCACCCATCCAGACATAGGAGAGGTCGCGGCGAACGCAAGCCGGGGGCCCAGCACGACGCGACGTTGGCGTCTTCGAGCGAAACGCCGGGCGCCGTCAATGCGGGCGCGAAAGAGGCGCACTTCGTCTCGCAGACGCGAGTCCAGCGTCGAGGCTGCGGTCCCCTCCCCCCAACGACGGTTGTGCGCCGGACCAAGACGAAGCTCGCCGCCGTGGGCGACGGCGGCGAGCTTCGGCGCGGCCGCGGCCGCGACTAGCCCTGCGGCGCGTCGATCCCCGGGACCGACTGCTCGCCGATCACCTCGAGGTCGTTCGGGCACTTGAGGGTCTGGAGGAAGGCGACGAGCTGGTCGACCTCGGCGTCGGAGAGGCCGCGGTCGGCGAAGTTCTCGTCGAGGCCCTCGACCTTGCGGTCGCCGCCGGAGGCCATGTACTTCACCGCCTCGCGCAGGTCGCTGACGCTGCCGTCGTGGAAGTAGGGCGCGGTCTCGCCGACGCCGCGCAGGGTCGGCGTGCGGAACTTGAAGTTGTCGGCCTCGTTGCCCGAGACCTTGCCGTGGCCGATGTCACCGCCGTCGGCGACGGCGATGCCGACGTTGTGGAAGAGGCCGTCGCTGAGGCTCGGCCCGGCGTGGCAGGTGGCGCAGGCCGCCTTGCCGCGGAAGAGCTCCCAGCCGGCCTGGGCGTCGCCCTCGAGGGCGTTGTTGTCCCACGGCGAGTCGCCGCACAGGAGCGTGCGCTCGTAGGCCGAGATCGCCTGGGCGACGTGCTCGGGCGTGACGTCGTCGCCGTCGCCGAGGCCGAAGACCGCGCGGAAGTCGGCCCTGTACTCGTCGAGCGCGCCGATCTCCTTGGCCTTGGCCTCGACGCCGTCGCCGGCGCCCATGTTGCCGCCCTTCCAGGCGCCGATCATCTGCTTCTCGAGGGAGGGCGCGCGGCCGTCCCAGTAGAGCGCCGAGTGGTAGGCGACGTTCCAGATCGTCGGCGTGTTGCGGCTGAGCTCCTTGTCGCCGGCGCCGAGCGCCTTGGCCCGGCCGTCGGCGTTGCCGAGCTGGTTTTGGTGGCACGAGTAGCAGCTGCGCGAGCCGTCGCCGCTGAGGCGCTTGTCGAAGAAGAGCTTGTGGCCGAGGGCGACCTTGGCGGCGCTCATCGGGTTGTCGGCCGGGACCTCCGGCGCCTTGAGCCCCTTGGGGAGCGTCCACTCCCAGGCCGGCGCGGCGTCCTTCTTGTCGGCGTCGGCGTCCTTCGTGTCGGCGTCCGCGGTCTGGGCGGGCTTGTCCGCCTCGGTCTTATCGCCGCCCTTGGCCGCGTCCTTGTTGCAGCCGGCGAGGGCCGCAACCGAGACCAGGAGGAGCAGGGTCGGGGCGCGCTTGAGATGACGGAGCATGGGCGAAACCTACAGGAGCCGCCGCCCCAGCGCCAATTCATGCGGCGGGCGCCCGCCGCCTCGGCCCTGCCCCCCGGCCCCGCCGAGGTCGCCGGCGATCGGGTAAGCTCGGCCCATGGCGACCCCGCGGCTATCCCCGGCGCAGGAGCGGGCCCTCCTCGCCGACTACCGCCGCCGCCTCGAGGCCTGCGTCCCGTGGTCCGAGGTGACGGCCTGGGCCCCCGAGCTCAACGTCCAGGCGGCGACCTACGACGTCGCCCCGCCCTTCGCCGACGTCCTGATGTCGGACGCGCCGGTCGATGACCTCCGACCGACGGAGCACGTCGACTCGCCGCGCGGCACCTTCCGCTACTGCCACCGCCTGCACCCGCGCGGCCGCCCGCTCCTCACCTGGTGGGGGCGCCAGACCGGGACGGTGATCTTCGACCGCGACGTCGCGATCCCGGCGCTCTTCCAGGCCCGCGCCGACGCCGGCTCCGGCGGCGGGCCGCGCTTCCCCGGCTCGCCGTGGATGTCGCTGACGCCGGCGGAGTTCCTGACCCTTGAGCCAGGCACGCGCATTGCCAAGGGACGCGTCGTCATCGCGGGCCTCGGCCTCGGCCACCAGCTCGTCGCCGTCAGCCGCCGCTTCCAGGTCAAGAAGCTCACCCTCGTCGAGCGCTCGCGCGAGCTCGTCGAGTGGCTGATGCCCGCCCTCGCCCCGCGCCTGCGCAAGCCGGTCGAGGTCATCGTCGACGACGCCTACGCGGCGCTCCCCAAGCTCAAGGCCGACGTCGCCCTCGTCGACATCTTCCCGCGCTACGGCGAGGCCGGGCCGGCGATGGCCGAGCTGCGCCGGCGCTGCCGCGGGATCAAGCGGATGTGGGGCTGGGGGGAGTAGCGCGCGGATGCGCCCGGCGTCGCCGCGGCGATGCCCGTTCGATCCCGGAGTATCCTCGGGACACGCGATGCCCCGCCTCCTCCTGACCGCGCTCCTCACCCTCCCCCTCGCCTGCAGCGGCGGCAAGATGTCGACGGACACGGACACCGCGTCGTCCTCGTCGACGTCGTCGTCCTCGTCGGGCTCTTCGGAGTCCGCGTCGTCGACCTCGACCTCGACGGGCGGCGACGGCAACGCGCGCTGCAACCCCTCGATCGGCGCGGACACCTGCGGCGGCGACCTCATGTGTTGCTCGGACGATCCCGCGGCACACCAGGGCAAGCTGCCGGCGTTCAACGGCGCGGTCGTCGACGACGTCTACGGCGTGTCGATCTTCGCCGAGAACAACAACAGCCTGAGCCACAGCGGCGAGTGCGTCGCCGCCGACGCCATCGATCCGCTCCTCAACGGCTGCCCGCGCCCCTGCAACCCGCGCTGGGAGGCCGCCGACGTCGCGGCGATCTGCGGCGAGGGCCGGATCTGCTGCCAGTCCCGCGAGCTCGACCCCGACGACTGCATCCTCGATCCGGACACCGACCGCTGGCGCGCGGCGACCGGCGCCGACATCTTCACGAACCTCACCACCTGGGGCTCGATCCACCCGACCGGCCAGGACCCCCAAGGATCGAGCTGCGCCATCTTCGCGGGCGTCGCCGACCCCGGCGATCCGACCTACGCCGACTGCCTGCGCCAGCTCAGCGTCGCCGACCAACGAGGCTGGTGCGCCGACAGCTGCCCCTGCGTCGAGGACACCTGCGAGCTCCTCAACGACGACGCGGTCCCGCTGTGCCCGTAGGCCGACGACGACGACGCGCGCGACCTGCCGTGAGCCCGTCGACCGGTCTCGACGAGACGCCGCCCGCGGGCGCTCAGGCCTCGCCGATCGTGATCACCCGGCGGATCTCGTCGGTGCGCAGGCCGAGGGCCATCGGCCGGCGGACGCCGGGGAGCACGGCGACGTCGTAGAGCTC
>JAGQIT010000662.1:5573-8567 GCA_020431135.1 Myxococcales bacterium
GCCTCGGCGCCGCGCTCGGCGAGCGCCTCGCCGAGCTCGAGGTCGGCGAAGGTCCGCTCCTCGCGGAGCGCCGAGACGCCGACGAGGGCGAAGCGATCGACGAAGGTGAGGCCGCGGGCGTAGCCGGGGCAGAAGACCCGGCGCTCGAAGGTCCCGCGCTCGCGATCGACGACGCCGAGGTGGCCCGAGCCCGCCTCCAGGACCCACAGCTCGCCGGCGTGCAGGCGCGGCGAGTGGGGCATCGACAGGCCGTCGACGACCGCCTCGCCGGTGGCGACGTCGACGACCACGCCGCCGTCGCGCCGACGCTCACGCCAGCCGTCGGCGACGTCGGTGCGCGCGACCGCGGTGACGTACGCCGGCCGCCCGTCGGCGAGGGCGAGGCCGTTGAGGTGGCAGCGATCCTCGGCCGCGAGGCGGCTGATCCACGGCGGCCGCCACACCGGCGCGAAGGAGGCGCGCTCGCTGATCGTCGCCAGGCACGAGAAGAGGGTGTTGACGAAGACCGGCCGCCCGTCGCCGTCAACGGCGACGTCGTGGATGTCGAGGTCGCCGGTGGTGTAGGCGACCTGGGGGACGAAGAGGCGGTCGTAGCCGTCGTGACGCTGCCCCGGCGCGAGGGCGTCGGTGAAGCGCCAGAGCTGGAAGAGCGAGCTCATCCACAGCTCGTCGGCGCTCGCCCACAGGCCCATGCAGCGCCCGAAGGTGCGCTCGAAGATGCCGATCCGCCCGCTCTCTTGGCGGCCGATGAGGAAGAGCTTGCCCGCCTGGTAGGTGGTCAGGGCGAGGCTGACGTCGACCTCGGCGAGCCAGGCCGCGAGCTGGCGCGAGGCGAGGATCGACACCGGCGGCGCGGCGGGGGGCGTGGACATCGACAACGGACCTACCACACTCGGCGGCCGCGACCGAAGGGACCGGCGCGCGCGGCCGCGCGGCGCTCAGCGCCGACGTCGACAACGTCGACAACGCCGTGACCGTCCGAGCCGTCGATGGCATGCCCAAAGAGACATAGGATCCCGGGCAGCACGGGACCGATGCCGCCGTCAGCGAAGGCACGCGGCGAACACTCGGACACCCTCCCTAGGGCGTGAAGCTGTAGCTCAGCGACACGCCCGACTTGCTCGCCGGGAAGCGGACCTTGCGGAAGAGGTCGCCGATGCAGCGCGCCGCGGGGCTCGACGGTAGGAGCTTCGCCGTCGCCGTCGCCTCGCCGTCGGCCGTGATCGTGACGTCGACGTCGAAGCGCTGGCCCTTGACGAGCGAGGTGTGCTCGCGCAGGCAGGTCCGGGCCTTGCCGGCGATCTTGCGGCGGATGATCCGCTTCGCCCCCGCGGCGGTGAGGGGCTTGGCCTTCGCCGCGTCCTTGGCCGCCGGCTCGGGCTCCTCCTCCTCGTCGCCGCCGCCCGTGCTCGCCGCGGTCGTCGTCGCCTCCTCGTCGCCGGTGGTCGACGTCGTTCCGGCCTCCTCGCCGGTGCTGGCGACGCCGCCGCCCGTGCTCGTCGCGTCGCCGGTGCTCGTCGCCGCGTCGCCGGTCGACGCCGCGGCAGTGTCGTCGCCGCCCTGCGTCAGCGCGACCGCGACGATCGCCGCGACCGCGACGACGACGATCACGATCACCACCGCGAGGCCGCGCCGGCCCCTCCCCTCGCCCGCGTCCGCGGCGATCGGCGGGGCGCTGATCGCCCGCCCGGCCGCGATCGCCCGGACGTCGGCGGCGAGCGCCTCCATGCTCAGCGGCCGCTCGTCGGGGTGCTTGGCCAGGCAGCGCATGACCAGCGCCTCGACCCCCGGGGGCGCCGTGACCCCGCGGCTGGCGAAGGTCGGCGGCCTGCCCTGGACGTGCTGCGCGAGCATCTCCCCCATCTCCGCGCCGGCGAAGGGGTGGGCGCCCGTCAGGAGCTCGTACATCGTGATGCCGAGGGCGTAGATGTCGCTGCCGGCCTCGGCGACCTTGCCCATGATCACCTCGGGGGCGATGTACTCGGGCGAGCCGCAGAGCATCCCCGTCGCAGTCTGCACGCGGTCGGGGAGCGACCCGCCGATGTCCTTGGCGATGCCGAAGTCGAGGACCTTGATCTGCGGCTGGCCGTCGGGGCCGCGGAGGAGGAAGCAGTTCTCCGGCTTGACGTCGCGGTGGACGATCCCCTGGGCGTGGGCGGCCCCGAGGGCGGCGCAGACGTCGAGGAGGAGCGGGCTGAGGCGCTCCCAGGACATCGGCCCCTCGCGCTCGAGCACCGTCGCGAGGTCGTCGCCCTCGAGGTGCTCCATCGCCAAGAACGCGACGCCGTCGTCGGTGAAGCCGAAGTCGAGGATCCCGACGATGTTCTTGTGGCGGATCATCGACGCCGCGCGGGCCTCCTGGAGGAAGCGGCGGACGACCTCGGGATCGACGGTGAGCTCGGGCCGGAGCACCTTGACGGCGACGCGGATCCCGTCGTCGACGCGCTCGGCGAGGTAGACGGCGGCCATGCCCCCCTCGCCGATGTGCTTGCCGAGACGGTAGCGCCCGCCGAGGACCGCGCCGATCGCGGGCCAGCCGGACTCCGTCGGCGGGTGCGGGGCTTCGCTCATCGCTGCGGCGATTGTACCCGGCGAGGGGCCGCTCAGAAGCGGACGACGACGCCCCCGCGGGCGAGGCCGACGCGGCGCCCGGTCCTCGCCTGCGCGCCCCTGTGCCAGCCGCCGCCGCGCGATATCCCGATGAGGACGGCCCCAGCGATCAGGGCCGCCCCGCCGAGGATCCCCCCGACGATCGCCGTCCTGTTGCCGCGGCGTCCGCGTTCGAGGATCTCAGCGAGCTCCGGATCGTCGACCGTGAGCGTCGGCTCGTCGTCGCGGAGGGCGAGGGCGTCGCGCTCCGCTTTCGCGCCGACGCCGAGCCCCGCGCCCATGACCGCGATGAGGAGGCCGCCGACGCCCAAGCTCACGCCGCCGGCGATCACCGGGATCGACGGCCCCGCCGGCGCCGGCTCGGGTTCGGGCTCCGGCTCCGGC
>JAGQIT010000663.1 GCA_020431135.1 Myxococcales bacterium
GCCGCCGTCGTCGCCGCCACCGTCGGTCCCGCCCGCGTCGGTCGCCCCGCCGTCGCCCGTCGTCCCGTCGCCCGTCGTCCCGGCGCCCGTCGTCGACTCGGCGGGCGCGGGCGGGTCGGTGTTGATCCCGAAGGTCACGGGCTCGGAGTAGCCGACGTTCCCCGCCCGATCGACCGCCTCGGCCTCGAGGGTCCAGACGCCGGTGGCGAAGCTCAGCGGCGGGAAGACGAAGGGCGCGGCGATGTCCTCGGCCTCGAAGAGCACCTCACCGTCGTCGACGACCCGCATGATCACCCGCTCGGCGCCCCAGCCGACGTCCTCGACGTCGACCTCGACGGCGATCGAGACGTCGCCCGCGGCGCTGTTGTAGCGCTCGCCGTCGCCCGGCTCCGTGATCACGACGACCGGCGGCGTGTCATCGGCCGTCGGATCGAAGGCGGCGCCGCAGGTCTCGGACAAGGCGCTGACCTCGGCCCAGGCGCATGTGTCCCAGCTCCCCTCCGCGACCCCCGGGTCGCCGACCGCGAAGCCGCCGCACGCCGGCGACGGATCCCAATTGCCGAGGCCGTCGTGGCACGGCGTGACGTCGATCCCCGACGCCGTCTCGATCCAGTCGACGCCCTCGTGGACGAGCGAGAAGTAGTTGCCGGCGCCGCACCCCGGCTTGCCCCACGAGGTCACGCCGAAGACCCGCCACGTGCCGTCGTCGAGCTGGGTGAGCACCGGCCCGCCGGAGTCGCCGTAGCACGCCCCCTTCATCTCGTCGCCGACGAAGACCTCGTTCCAGCTCAGGCCGGTGATCTCGGTGGTCACCTGGCGCTTGATCCCGTAGGGCTCGTCCGGATCGTCGCTCTGGCCGAAGCCGACGATCGTCGCCGGCTGCCCGACGGCCAGCCTCGCGTCGACGTCGCAGCCCATCAGCGGCGGGGTGATCGGCACGTCGGTGACCGCCTCCGGCAGGACGCAGTAGGCGAAGTCGGTGCCGAAGCCGAAGCTGCCGATCGGATGGGTCTCACAGCGCTCGGGGACGACCTCGCGCGAGGGCCCCTCGATCGTGTCGGCGAAGCGGATCCACGGGACCTGGTCGCCGCAGTGGGCGGCGTAGAGGACCACCTGCGGGTGGATCAGCGTCCCCGAGCACGAGCCGGCGATGCTGACGACGTTGGGCCAGCCGCAGGCCCCGACGATGTCGCCGCCGAGGATCGTCTGCGGCGACGTCGGCGCGTCGACGAGGCCGCCCGCCGCGAGGATCGTGAGGGCGAGCGAAGGGGCGACAAACAACGTACTGACCGCAGGCATCGCCGACGATAGTCGCGCGCGCAGGCGGCCGCGTCCAGGCGTCGACCGCCCCCAAGAGGTGCCCACTGCGGCCGACATGTGTCTGGCTTTGTGAACAGATCAACCGCCGGAGCTGCCGGCGATGAGGTCCGGCGCCACCTCGCGTCACGCGCGTCGCGCTCGGCGAGGCGGCCGAAGCCGAGCTCCGGCGCGACCTCGCGGGGCTCATCGGCCTGTTCGCTTCAGCACGAGTCTCGCTAGCACGCCGCCGCGGCCTCGGCTGGACGCGGTACGATCCCGGGTCCAGCCGATGAGCTACCGCAGGGTCCCTTTCCGAGCGCCGGCCGCCCCGCTCGCCACCGCGCGCCTCGACCTCGCTCCGCTCAGCCTGGGCGACGTCGCGGAGCTCTTCGCCCTCTTCGCCGCGCCCGAGGTCTGCGCGCTCTCGGGGATCACGCCGCTGCCCTCACGCGCCGCGGCGGCGCGCCTCCTCGCGGCGGAGCTCGCCGCGATCGCGGCCGACGAGCGCCGCCTGTGGGCGCTGCGTCGCCGCGCGGATCGCCTCTTCGTCGGCCTCTGCGGCCTCAAGGCGTGCTTCGCCGCCGACGACGGGACCTGGGCCGAGCTCACCTTCCACCTCCTCCCCGCGCACTGGGGGCGCGGCCTCATGGCCGAGGCGCTCGCCGCCGTCGTCGCCTTCACCCGCGACGTGCTCGGCGTGCCGACCCTCGCGGCGATGATCCGCGGCGACAACGACCGCGCGACAAAGATGGTCGAAAGGTCAGGTTTCATGGCGACGCCCCGCGCCGCCGCGGCGACCGACGCCCGGACGATCCGCGTGTTCATCCGCGACCTCGGGGCCTCGCCTCCGG
>JAGQIT010000664.1:0-120 GCA_020431135.1 Myxococcales bacterium
GAACCGCCTCGACGAGCTGTGGAGCATCCTCTTCTTCCTCAACCGCGGCCTCCTCGGCACGCGCAGCGACTTCCGCGGCCGCTTCGCCGAGCCGATCGCCACGGGCTCAGCGGCGGCCGC
>JAGQIT010000664.1:186-2182 GCA_020431135.1 Myxococcales bacterium
ACCGAGGTCGTCCTCCGCTGCGAGCTCGACCGCAGCGAGCGCGAGCTCTACGAGGCCCTCCAGGCCGCCACCCGGGCCGAGGTCGCTGAGCGCCTCGCCGCCGGCAAGGGCGGCGCCCAGATCATCAAGGCCCTCGAGGCGCTCCTGCGCCTGCGCCAGGCCGCCTGCCACCGCGGCCTGATCCCCGGGCAGGAGGCCGCGACGTCGTCGAAGATCGAGCTCCTCCGCGAGACCCTCGAGGAGATCGTCGCCGAGGGCCACAAGGCGCTGGTCTTCTCGCAGTGGACCAGCCTCCTCGATCGCATCGAGCCCGTCCTCGACAGGGCCGGCCTCAGCTACACCCGCCTCGACGGCTCGACCCGCGACCGCGAGGCCGTCGTCCGCGCCTTCCAGGATCCGTCGCCCGAGGCCCCGCCGGTGATGCTGATCTCGCTCAAGGCCGGCGGCACCGGCCTCACCCTCACCGCCGCCGACCACGTCTTCCTCGTCGACCCGTGGTGGAACCCGGCGGTCGAGGATCAGGCGGCCGATCGCGCCCACCGGATCGGCCAGGACAGGCCGGTGCTGATCCACCGCCTCGTCGCCGAGAACACGGTCGAGGAGCGGATCTTGGCCCTCCAGGAGCGCAAGCGGGCGATCGCCGACGCGGCGCTCGGCGAGGCCAACCAAGCCGCCGGCCTGACCAAAGAGGACCTCCTGGCGCTCCTCGAGTGATCGAGTGATCGAGTGATCGCCCGCGCGGCCTACTCGACGCCGCGCGCGGCCCTGCAGGTCTTCTCGTAGAGGTCGCGGAAGAGGTTGCGCGGGTCGGTCCGCGCCTTGACGGCCGCGTAGTTCGGCTTGTTCCAGATCGTCCAGAACTCGCCCTCGTCGTAGTAGTTGTGGGCGATCAGCGTCTTGATCCCGCCGTGGCGGATCAGGCCCTTCTCCATGATCCGGTGGGCGTTCTTCCCCCGCTCCTGGTGCATCCCGTAGACCGCGAGATCGACGAAGAGCGGGTCCTCCATGCCCTCGAACCACTTGTCGGCGATCCACTCGTAGTCGCGGACGCGGCGGTAGGGGACGCACCACAGCGGGAAGAAGCCGAACTCCTCCGTGTACCAGCGCAGGAAGCCGGGGGCGCGCGAGATCGGCAGGAAGACGTCGAGGGTCACGGTCGGCCGATCGCGCGAGAGCAGCCAGTTGAGGCGGTCGGCGATCCGCAGCATCTTCGTCGAGTCGAGGTACCAGCCGAGGAGCACGCGCAGCGGCAGCGCCCGCGGGCGCACGTTGGTGACCCCGCGGTTGTAGCGGAAGAAGTAGTCCGGGGTCGTCAGGTAGTCCTCACGCAGCCGCCGGGTGCTCTCGTAGTAGATCTTCACCCAGCGGTAGTTGCTGGTGTACGGCGCCTCGTCGACAAATGTCCCGAGGGACAGGATGCACTCGGTCGGCGAGTGGATGATCCCGTCCATGAAGTCGACGCCCGCGCCGTCCTCCGAGTCCTGGGCGTCGTAGATCCGGCGGATCGCCGCCATGTAGTCGTCGAAGGAGCCGTAGCGCTCGTAGCGGACGCGGACGTGGGCCTTCGCCGGGACCAGGCGGAAGGTCAGCTTGCTGATGATCCCGAGGGTCCCGAAGGCGCCGTGGACCATCTGGAAGACCAGCGAGTTGTCGTTGTCCGGCGCGCAGGTGAGGACCTCGCCGGTCGCCGTGATCACCTCGTACTCGAGGCACGTGTCGTGGAAGCCGCCGAAGCGGTAGGACATCGACTCGATCGAGCAGCCCGCGACGGCGCCGCCGATCGTGATCGTCTCGAGCTCGGGGACGACGATCGGCACGAGGCCGTAGCGCATCGTCGCCGCGACGAGGTCGACGAAGGTGACCCCCGACTCGGCGACGCAGATCCGCCGCTCGGGGTCGATCTCGAGGATCGACGTCAGGTCGCTGATGTCGATCTTCGCGTCCTTGCGCCGGAGGTCGCCGCGCTTGGGCACCTGGTGGGCGACCGCCCGCTTGC
>JAGQIT010000665.1 GCA_020431135.1 Myxococcales bacterium
TCGGGGAGCGCCCGCAGGACGATCCTCCGCGCGCCGGTGCGCTCGGGATCGACGCCCTCGGCGCGCTCGAAGACCATCTTCTCGGCGTCGAAGGTCACGAGGCGCATCGGCCCGCTGCCGATCGGCTCCTTGGCGAAGGCCTGGATCCGTCCGCGTCGCTTGGCCTTGGGGACGATCTTGATCGCGGCGAGCCGCTCGAGGAGGAGCGGGTCGGCGTCGTCGGAGGTGATCCGTATCCAGCGCCCCGGATCCTCGGCGCCGCTCGGGCCGTCGACGACCTCGGCCGCCTTGAGGGCGTCGAGCCCGTAGCTCCCGCGGAGGCGAGCCGCCCGCGGCCCGAGCCAGACCTCGAAGCTGTAGACCACGTCGTCCATCGTCACCGCGGCGCCGTCGTGAAAGAGGCGGCCGTCGGGGACGTGGCAGAGGACGGCGCGATCGCCCTCCTCGACCTCGCAGCGATCCGCGAGCGCGGGCTCGGCCCAGGGGTAGCCGTCGGGCGCGCGGCGGACGAGGGCCTCGAAGAGGAGATCGTCGACGATCCGCTGGGCCCAGGGGTCGAGCTTCCCCGCCGGGTCGAGGTCGTTCGGGAGCTCGCGCACCGCGATCACCACGGTCTCGGTGGGGCCTACGGAGGTGAGCTGGAGCGGCGCTCGCTCGGCGAGCGGATCCTCCCCGGCCGTCGAGCTCCCGGCGGGCGCGGCGACCTCTGCACTTGGGACGCCGCTCGTCGAGTCGCCGCTACAGCCCGCCAGGGCAAGGCCCAGCGCCAGGGCGATCGCGGCGCCCCGCCGCCGCGCGCCCGGCCCCCCGCGCGAGCGCTCACCCCCGCCCCTCGGGTCCGGGGAGCACCCCCGCTCGCCGCCGTCCGTGCGCCGCATGCGTCGGGTGTACATCCTTTCCTGGCGCTTGAAAAATCGCAGCGCCGCGTGCTAAAGCTCCCCCCAGCCCCGTTTTGCTCCTTGCCGGAGCCTGGAGGACGCCCCCAGCATGAAGCGCCTGTTCCAAACCACTGTTTTGCCGACGCTGCTCTGCCTCTCGTTCGGCTGCGACAAGGGCGAGGCCAAGGAGAAGAAGCCCGACGAGGACATCGCCACCGAGTCGGCGGTCAAGGTCGAGCTCCCGCCGACGCCCAACTTCGAGGAGGGCAAGGTCGACGACAAGTACCCGGACGGCGCTTGGTCGATCTACGGGCTCCGCCAGGAGCTCGACGAGAACATCAAGGCTGGCGAGGCCGGGCAGGAGATCGAGGTCCGCGGCTACATTCAGGAGATCTACGAGCCCCCCGAGTGTGAGGAGGAGCCCTGCCCGCCCGGCAAGCAGCCGCACGTGTGGATCACCGACAACGAGGGCCAGGAGGGCAAGAAGCGGGCGATGATGGTCGTCAGCTACGCCTTCACGATCCCCGAGTGGGACGCCAAGCGCTGGAAGGACGTCCCCAACGTCGTCCTCAACAAGGGCCAGCAGTACACCTTCAAGGGTCGCTTCAAGCGCTTCTCCGATCAGGGCTTCGCCGACGACCGCGGTCTCCTCGAGTTCATCGCCTACAAGGACATCAACCCGAAGACCGAGCAGATGGAGTGGATCTATCCGCCCGGCGCCGCCTGGCACCCGCTTGAGCTGGCGCGCCAGGAGGAGGATCAGAAGAAGCTGATCGAGGCCGCCAGCAAGGCTGCGGCCGCCAACCGCGGTAAGTAGCGCCGTGCCGCGCCGCACCGCCCCCACCGGGTCACGCTCCCATCTCGGGGCGCTCCTCGTGGGGGCGCTCCTTTTGGCGGCGCCGGCCTGCAAGGCGCCCGAGGTCCGCGCCTGCGAGGACTTCGTCGACGTCCTCCGCGAGTGCACCGACAAGAACGGCGGCGCCAGCAGCGAGGGCGAGCTCGACGGCGAGTACGAGGCCTGCGAGTCCGTCGACCCCGAGTGCGAGGCCTTCTTCGAGTGCGCCGCGAAGCAGCCGTGCTCGAACAACAACGCGATCAACGCCTACACGATCGACGTCTCGGGCTGTGAGATGCCCGAGGGCGTCATCTGTCTCTAGGCACAGATCGATCTTCGACGGCGGCCCGCCTACGCGTCGGCCGCCGTCGTCGTTCTCGCGGCCCTCAGTCGCCGCGCAGGGCGCTGCGGACCTGCATCAGCGCCTCGCCGAGGAGGTTGAGGCCGCGCCACTGCTGCGGATCGTGGACCCGCGGATCGTCCGCGCGCAGGCCGACGCCCCAGATCCGATCGAGCGGGCTCGCCTCGACCATGATCTTGTCGCCGGTCGCCACGAGCGCGGCCCGGAGGGCGTCGTCCTGGGTGAACTTCGCCGCGTTGCCGCGGACGACGATCGCCAGGCGCTCGCGCTCCCAGGCGCCCTGCTCAAAGCCGCGGACCTTGCGACCGAGCGCCTTGTGCTCGCGCGGCGAGTCGCTGGCGAGGATCTGCGCCCGGACCCCCGCGTCGCCGAAGAGGCGGGCCTTCTCCGCCATCATGAATTGCTCGGCGCACATGTAGCCGACGCCGTCGACGGTGAAGGGCGAGCGCGTCCACTGACCGTAGATCCCAGGCGGCTGCCAGAAGAGCACCATCGTCGCGGTCTCGATGACCTGCGAGCCGTCGAAGTCGTCGCCCCTGCCCTGCTTGCGTCCCATCTGCGCGCGACTGTACCGCATGCCCGATCGACGACGGCGCCTGAACGCTAGCCGTCGCCGGTGGTCGCCGCGTCCGCGCCGGCCTCCGGGACCAGGTCCTCGCGCTCCTCCGACGACAGGCCGACGTCCTGGACGTAGTACCAGTCGCGACCGGCGAGGCGCAGCCAGCTCGGGCCGAGGTCGGCGGTGATCGTCACGCCGTCGACCCGGCGGATCCGCAGGCGGAGGCGCGCCGGCTCTGGCGGCTCGCCGCTGCGGATCCCGGCCGATCGCCACGAGTCCCAGGCGCGGAGCTCGTTCGACCAGCGGTTGGCCTCCTCGCCGGTGGCCTCGCCGTCGACGGCCCAGGTGCCGGCGGAGCTCTGGCGGAGGATCGTGCTCGCCTCGCCCTCGATGACCTCGATGGTCCGCGCGCGGCCGATCCAGTAGCGCATCGGATCGATGAAGAGGAGATCGTCGCCGAGGATGGCGCAGGCCTCGGCGCTGATCCGCGCGGCCCGAGCGTGCCCGGGGACGTGGGCGACGCACTCGGGGTAGAGATCGAGGGCGAGCTCGGAGGCGTTCTCGCGCGCGGGCGCCCGCTCGACCCGCAGGGTCCGCCGCGTCGCCCCCGGCGGGACCTCGATCCAGGCCTCGGCGCGCAGGCTGCCGAAGGTCGCGATCAGGGTCTCGAGGCGGACCTCGTCGAGGGCGCCGTTGCCGTCTGGGTGCGCCGGCGCGTCGAGGCGCCAGACCCCGAGATCGAGGCGCGCGCTCTGGCGGACGGTGTCGGAGCGCGGCCCGGGGAGGATCTCCACCGCCCGGGCCTCCCCCGCCTCGAGGGCGACGAGGCGGCGATCCGCGAAGGTCTCGGCGTTGTAGGCGAGCTCCAGCGGCGCCGCGCGGACGAGGCGGAGCGGCGGCCCGTCGTCGCGCTGGCACAGCCAGTCGTTGCCGGCCTCGCCGCAGCGCAGGACGAGGGTCGTCCCGGAGTCGCTCTCGATCGCCAGCTCGACCGTCGGGATCAGCTCGCGCGGGGACATCTCGACGGCGGTCGTCGACAGGGCCGAGAGCCAGCGGTAGACCTCCGGCTCAGCGACGTCGAGGGCGGGCGCGCCGACCTCCTCGATCACCCAGCCGCCGCCGAAGCGACGCAGCCGACGGGCGCTCGGGCGGCGCTGCTCGACCGCGAGGATCCGGCCGTAGGCGTAGGGGATCAGCTGGGGCTCGGCGAAGCCGGCCTCCGGATCGACGAGCGGCCACGGCTCGACGAGCTCGCGGCGCAGGCAGCCGAGGAGCCCCGGCCCGCGATCGACGATCCGCAGCTCGGGGTGCTCGGGGCACTCGCCGGCGAGGCGGAGGGTGTGCTGGCGGCCGTCGGCCTCGGTGATCGTCAGCCACGGGCGCAGCTCGCCCTCGGCGATCGTCTCGCGCGGGAGGAGCGGGGCGATCTCGGCGCCGAAGAGGCGATCGAGGCGGGTCTCGACGGCCGAGGTCGAGAGGAGGAGGCGCGGGATCCCGCGCTCGACCCGCCAGAGCCCGTCGTCGCCGCGGGTGAGGTGGCGGTCCTCCCACTCGAGGGCGATCGCGGAACCTGGCTCTACGGGCAGGAGGCGGCGGGTCAGCCAGGCCTCGGGCGGCTGCTGGAGGATCGCCCCGAGCTCCGACTCGATCACCCAGTGGGCGTCGTTCTCGTTGACCAGCGTGCCGTAGAGGCCGGCGCCGTCGGGGGTCGCGTCGCCGACGAGGAGGATCAGGCGCTCGTCGCCGATCACCACCTCGATGCTCCCCTGGACCGCGCCGACGTCGGCCCCGGGCGCGACCGCGCGCAGCGTCGTCGCCATCCGCAGCGAGCTCCACAGGCCGTCGACGGCGTCGGTGTCGGCCCAGCCGAGGAGGGTGTCGTCGACGAAGAGCTGGTGGCGGCCGTCGGAGCCGGGGACGAGGCGGATCCGCTCGCCGCCCTCGCGCTGGAACTCGAGGCTCGCCTGGACGAGGTCGTGCTCGCCGAGGTTGGGGAAGAGGCGGCGCGCCGCCGACTTGTTGGAGACGAGGCGGGCGACGCCCTCGTCGCCGTACCAGGGATCGGCGTAGAGGAGGATCCCGCTGACGGTCGCGGCGATCAGCAGGCCGATCGTCAGCGGTGAGGGCCGCAGGTTCATCGCCGCCGCCTCCACAGCACGAGGAAGCCGAGGGCGATCGCGAAGCCCGGCAGGCCGACGAGGCAGACGAGGCTCATGCGCTGGACCTGATCGGGCCGAAGGACCAGCTTGACGTGCTCGCGCTCGCGGGCGCGGATCCCGAGGAGCGCCTCGCGCTGGGCGAGCCAGCCGATCGTGTTGAGGATCAGATCGCGGCCGTGGTCGTAGATCACGTCGGCGCGGAGCACCGCGTTGAGGGCGAAGTCCTGCGAGGCGATGACGACGAGGCGCGAGCCGCCGAGCTCGGCCGCGGCGGCGACCGGGATCGGCCCGATTCGGTCGCGGCTGGCGTCGTGGCGCGGCACGCCGCCGCTCTGCAGGCCCTCGATGTCGGCCTCGGCCCAGCCCTGCTCGCTGGTCTGGAGGAGGAAGGTCGCGCGGCTCTCGTCGAGGGTGAGCTCGCGGACGGTCATCAGCGACACCGGCTGGCCGATCAGCGAGTGGACCGCGGGGTGATCGCCCCAGCCGTCCTCGAGGGTGAAGGCGAGGAGCGGCGTCGCCCCCGGCACCGGGTGCGGATCGAGGACGACGCGATCGCCGAACTGCACGCCGTAGCGGGCCGTCAGCGCCTCGAGGCCGTGGACGCCGAGCGCCCCGTGGCCGCGCAGGATCACCGCCCCCGTCAGGAGCAGGAGGTCGCCGCCGCCGGCCGCGAACTGCTCGACCTCCTTGACGTGCTCCGGCGGCAGCGCGCCCTCGGGCCCGGCGACGAGGAGGATGTTGCACTCGTCGAGGCCGTCGTCCTTGTCGAAGTCGGCCGGGCGGACCTCGAGGTTGGCCTCGCTGAGGAGGTCGCGGAGGTGGGCGTAGCCGCGGTAGGGCTCGAGGCTGTCGAAGGCCGGCTCGCCGTGGCCCTGGGTGTAGCAGACGACCGTCCGCCGCGGATCGGCGACCGCGAGCATGCGGCTGAGGAGCGCCTCCTCGCCGCGGAACTCCTTCACCCGCGGCCCAGAGACCTGAACGTCGGGACCTGTCGCATAGGTCACGAGGTCGCCGGGGAGGAGGTGGGCCTTGCGCAGCTTGCTCCCCTGCCCCGCGCGGATCAGGACGACGCCGTCGGCGAGCTCGCGGCCGCCGAGGCCGAAGTCGGCGATCGTCGCCTCGGCCTGCTGGCGATCGCGATCCGGATCGAGGAAGCGGACGCGGAGGTTGCGGGTGACGCCGGCCATCCGCAGGAGCACCTCGCGCAGCTCGCCGGCGAGCGGGTTCGGCCGGCCGCCACCGATCGTCGCCGGGACGACGACGGTGACGTCGATCGCCACCTCGAGGCCGCTGAGGACCTCGCGGGCGCGATCGCTGAGGGTGTAGACGCGGCCCTCGGTCCAGTCGTCGCGCTCGAGGTGGCGGCTGGCGAAGACCCCGAGGTTGCCGCAGAGGATCGAGAGGAGCACGAGCTGGAGGAGATGCTCCCAGCGCCGCCGCGGATCGACGACCGCGATCGCGGCGCCGAGGAGAACGACGACCGCGCCGAGGTGGACGACGATCCAGCGGAAGTCGACGATCCCCTGGGCGAGCTCCTGCATCATCGCCAGGAGGCTGGTCGCCTGGAGGGCGTCGGCGACCCACGGGTTCTCGACCTGATCGACGAGGAGGCCGGCGAGGAGGAACATCGTGCAGGTGACGAAGGTCGTCACCGCGGCCGCGAGCTGCGAGCGGACGAGCGAGCTGGCGAGGAGGCCGACGGCGATGAACGTCGCGCCGACGAGGAGCACGCCGAGGTAGCCCGAGAGGATCGGCCCGACCTCCGGCGTCACCGCGGCGCCGCGCAGGAGGACGTAGAAGATCGCCGTCGGCAGCCACAGCGCCAGGTAGAAGACGTAGGCGCCGATGAACTTGCCGAGGACGATCTGCGACGGCTCGAGCGGCGCGGTGAGGAGCGCCTCGAGGGTGCCTTGGCGGCGCTCCTCGGCGACCAGGCGCATGCTCAGCCCCGAGCAGATGAAGATCACCGGCAGCCAGAAGATGAAGAAGGAGCCGCCGAAGTAGAACTGCATCACCGGCCCGGGGGCGGCCAGCGGATCGTTGAGGAAGTTGAGGAGGAGCGCGAAGTTCCACCCCTGGTTGAGGAGGAAGAGCGTGCCGACGAGGTAGGCGAGCGGCGTGACGAAGAGCGAGAGGAGCTCGCGGTAGGTGATCGCGAGGGCCCCGTCGATCCACGAGAGCGCGGCGCGGGGGAGCCTAGCGGGCATGCGGGCTGTCCTCCACGGCGCCGGTCACCCGGGCGAAGCGCTCCTCGAGCGAGCGCCGCCCGAGCTCGAGGCGGATCAGCGCGAGCTGCTGGCGGGCGCTCGCGTGGCCGAGGGCGATCCGCACGGCGTCGGCGATCTCGTTGTTCTGGCAGCTGATCTTGACCCACGTCGTCGATCCCTGCTCCTTGATCTCGGCGACCTTGATCGCGTCGGGCGGCCGCGCGGCCCTCACCCCGTCGATGAGGCCGCGGACGCGATCGACGGCGGCCTCCCACTCGGCGAGGACGTCGTGGGCCGGGGTCGCCAGGGCGACCGCCTCGTCGGCGACGACGCGGCCGCGCGCGAGGATGACGACGCGATCGCAGAGCGCCTCGACCTCGGCGAGGATGTG
>JAGQIT010000666.1:0-1532 GCA_020431135.1 Myxococcales bacterium
CTCGACGTCGAGCCCCGCGTCGGCGGCGACGACCCGCTCGAGGAGCGCCTCGGGGAGGCTCTCGCGCAGGCGACTCGCCCGGCGGACGTCGACGATCACGACGCGCTCGACCGCCGCCGGATCGACGTCGCCGCGGTCGACGGCGACGAAGCGGTCCTTGTGAAGCGCGAGGAAGTGGCGGAGGTCGCGGCCGAGCGAGCGCGGGAGCACCAGGGTCGCGGTCGGGTCGAGGAGCTGGGCCGCGACCATCGCCGCGAAGCCGTCGAAGTCGGTGAAGGCGTGGCTGACGATGATCGTCTTCGGCGCCCAGGAGCCGGCGGGCGCGGAGTCAGCCGCGCTCCCGTCAGATCCAACCATAGAGGAGCGCGGTCGAGACGATCACGCCGACGACGAAGTTGAGCATGAACAGCGGGTCGCGCAGCATCTCCTCGGTCGGGCTCTCGGCGTCGTGGCGCGTCGTCGTGATCTGGATGAAGCGGGCGATGCCGATGACCGCGAAGATCGACGTGTAGACCAGGCGGTGGGTGCCGAAGAGCTCGATGACGTGCTCGCTCAGCGTGTAGGCGACCCACACCCCGAGGGTGACGACCGCGAGCGTGTAGAGGATCCCCTTGAGGATCCGCGGGCTGTACTTCGCCAGCGACGCCCGCTGCTTGCTCGCCGACTCGCCGCCGGAGCCGAGCTCGTGCGCCCGCTTGCCGAAGCCGAGGAAGAGCGCGAGGAGGCCGACGCAGCCGAGGAGCCACGGGCTCGGCGGGAGCTGGAGGGCGTAGGCCCCGGCGAGCACCCGGAGGATGAAGCCGAAGGCGATCGACATCACGTCGAGGTAGGGGACGTTCTTGAGCTTGAACGAGTAGGCGATGTTCTGCGCGAAGTAGATCCCGAGGACGAGCGCGTAGGCCGGCTCGAGCCAGTAGCCGAGGCCGAGCGCCGTCGGCACGGCGATCACCGCGAAGGCGCGGGCGACCCCCGGCGGCAGGCGCCCCGAGGGCAGCGGCCGGTGGCGCTTCTTCGGGTGGGCCCGATCCTTCTCGATGTCGACGAGGTCGTTGAGGATGTAGACGCAGCCCGAGACCAGCGAGAACAGCGCGATCGCCCCGGCGGTCGTCAGCAGGGCGGTCGGGTCCGTGAGCTTCTGGCCGAAGATCAGCGGGACCGCGACGAAGATGTTCTTGAGCCACTGCCGCGGCCGCAGGGTCTGGACGAGCGGGAGGAGCACGGGGCGCAGAGACTACCTCATCCGGCCCGCGGCGGCCCCTCGGGCGCGATTTTTTCCCCCAGGCGGCTGGTCGCAGCCGGCCGAATTGTTGGCCCGCTCGCCCGGCGCGCGGATAATCGCGGGCCCCGCGGAAGCCGCAGCGGCCCCCCGAACGTTCGCGGCGAAGAGGCCCCCCAGTGCCCGAGACCCTGCGCTCCTCCGGATCCCTCAGCGTCGCCGTCGCGATCTCGCGGGTCCTCGGCCTCGTCCGCATGTCGCTGTTCTCGCGCCTCCTCGGCGCGGGGGCGATCGCCGACACCTACTCGGTCGCCTT
>JAGQIT010000666.1:1578-5028 GCA_020431135.1 Myxococcales bacterium
TTCGTCCCGACCTTCACGGCGAGCCTGGTCAACGAGGACAAGGACGCCGCCTTCCGCCTCGGCAACCTCGTCTTCTCGGGGCTGCTGATCGTCACCGGCCTCCTGAGCGCCCTCGGCATCGTCTTCGCCGAGGAGGTCGTTCTCGCGATCACCGACGGCTGGGGCCCCGAGAAGGTCGCCCAGACCGCGTCGCTGACCCGCGTGATGATGCCCATCCTCGCCCTCGTCAGCCTCGGCGCGGTGTGGATGGGCATGCTCAACGCCCATAAGCGCTACCGCCGGCCGGCGCTCGCACCCGCGATCTTCAACGTCGTCAGCATCGTCGCCGGCGTCGGGATCTGGCTCGCGGGCGCCAGCGGCCGCGACGCGGTGTTGGCCTGGAGCGTCGGCACCCTCGTCGCCGGCGTCGCCCAGACGCTCTACCAGCTCCCGGAGCTCTGGCGCCTCGGCTACCGGCCGCGCCTGCGGGTCCGCGGCCTCGTGGGCCACCCCGGCGTCCGCCGGATCGTCCGCCTGATGATCCCGGCGCTCGTCGGCATCGCCGCGATCCAGCTCAACGTCTTCATCAACACGCGCTTCGCCGCCAGCCTCGGCGACGGCCCCGTCGCCCAGATCGAGTACGCGTTCCGCATCTTCTTCCTGCCGATCGGGGTCTTCGGCGTCGCCCTCGCGACGGTGACGACGACGCGGGTCTCGGAGGACGCGGCGCGCGGCGATCTCGAGGGCCTCGCGGCGCGGACAGGGGAGGGCGTCAGCGCGGTCTGGCTCCTGAGCTCGGCGAGCGCGGTCGGCCTCCTCCTCCTCGCCGAGCCGGTGGTCCGCCTCCTCTACGAGGGCGGCCGCTTCACCGCCGAAGACACCGCCGCCGTCGCCCTGATCCTCCAGGCGTACATGGTCGGCCTCGTCCCCTACAGCATGGTCAAGGTCGTCGCGCCGACCTTCTACTCGATCGACCGGCCGCGGGTGCCGCTCGTCGCCTCGATGTCGGCGGTCGCCGTCAACCTGACGTTTAACGCGCTCACCTACCGCGAGCTCGGGGCGCCCGGCCTCGCCCTCGGGACCTCGCTGGCGGCGATCGTCAACGTCGGGATCCTCCGCCTGGCGCTGCGCCGCGTCGTCGGCCCCGGGGCGGGGGGGGGCGGCCGCAACCTCCTCCACCTAGGGATCGCCAACGCGGCGATGGCCGCGGCGATCGTCGTGGCTTGGTGGCCGGTCGAGCGCGCGCTCGAGTGGGCGCAGGTGCACGCGGGTGCCCTCAGCGGCGGCCTCGTGGCCGTCGCCCTCGCGCTCGTCATCGGCGGCGCGTTCCTCCTCTACACCGCGCTCCTGCGCCGCTTCGACTACCCCGGCGCCGAGCTCCTCGCGTCGCTGCCGACGAAGCTCGTCGGTCGGCTGCGCCGGCGGTGAGCGGCGATGCACAGCCGCCAGACCGCGCGCCCGTCTGCCTCCTGAGATGGTCGCGCGCAAGTGCCAGTGCGGCCTCGGCGTTTGCCGGTAGACAACATTGTCCGCTGACGCTCGGAGAAGATCGGGTACTATAGACCCCGCCATAGGAGTGAACACAGCCGATGTACCGCCGCGTTAGTACCCTTATTGCCCTTTCCATGATCACCGCGTGCGCCGGTGATGACTCTGGCTCCTCAAGCGACACCGTGGCCACGACGGTGACCGCGACCGCGACCGTCACCGCGACCGCGACCAACAGCGGGACCGCGACCAACAGCGGGACCGACACCGACAGCATGAGCGGGTCGAACAGCGACTCGAACAGCGGGACCGATAGCGACAGCAGCGCGACCGCGACCGACACCGACACCGGCACCGCGACCGACACCGACACCGGCGTGTCCGCGACCGACACCGACAGCGGCACCGACTCGGACACCGGCGAGACCACCGGCGGCCCGTCCTGCGGCGACGGCATCGTCCAGCAGGGCGAGGTCTGCGACGACGGCGTCAACGACAACAGCTACGACTCGTGCACGCCGGACTGCCAGGCCAAGGGCCCGCACTGCGGCGACGGCATGGTCTACGAGGGCGCCGAGCTCTGCGACGACGGCAACGACATCGACAACGACGCCTGCTCGAACGCCTGCGGCGCCGACCAGTGCGCCGAGATCATGGTCGTCCTCGAGCCGCTGACGCCGAACATCATGATGGTCCTCGACAAGTCGGGGTCGATGGTCGTCAACAAGTGGGACCACGACCAGGACGCGAACACGCCGGAGATCACCCGGTGGAACTCGCTCTACGGCACCGTCGACGACATCCTCACCAACTTCCAGGACAAGCTGAACTTCGGCGTCACGCTCTTCCCGTCGACGGCCGCGACCCAGACCTACAACGCGCAGGCCTGCGTCGTGAACGCCAACCCGGAGGTCGCCGTCGCGGCCAACAACAAGAACGCGATCCTCGCGGCGATCCCGGCGGCGATGTCGACGTCGATCTACGGCGGCACCCCGGCGTCGTCCGGCATGGTCACGGCGCTCAACCACCTCAAGTCGCTCGATCCGAAGTACCCGCGGGCGGTCCTCCTGGTCACCGACGGCGCCGCGAACTGCGACCCCGACGCCAACAGCAACACCGAGCGCTTCGAGGTCTACGACCAGGGCCTGCACACCGTCGTCCAGGACGCCTGGAACAACGACGCGATCCCGACCTACGTCGTCGGCATCGACATCTCGAAGCAGAACACGGGCAACCAGCAGGACGGCAACCCGAACAACATCGTCCCCTACGACAAGCTCAACGAGCTCGCCGTCGACGGCGGCAAGCCGCAGGGCGGGGCCGACAAGTTCTACGCGACCAAGAACCAGATCGAGCTCCAGGCGGCGCTCGACCTGATCGCCGAGGACGCGCTCTCCTGCATCGTCGACCTCGAGGAGCCGCCGGTCTTCCCGCAGAACACCAAGATCCTCATCGACGGCATGCTCGTGCCGCCGGTGGACGACTGCGCGGTGGAGAGCGGCTGGGTCTACACCGACGACCTCTACTCCGGGATCGAGCTGTGCGGCGACTGGTGCGGCACGCTCAAGATGACCGGCGAGCTCGACGTCGAGTACTACTGCAAGCCGGGCTGATCCTGGCGCACGCGGGCGCGTGACGCAGGGGGCCGCCGCTGGCGGCCCTCGGCGTTCTCGGCTTGCGACCTCACGAGGCCGCGGGTAGCCGAAGAGACAGGTTCCCCGAACGACGTTCGCCCCGTCCCAGGCGAGCGGACCGCACGCGCCGTCGGGGGCCCGAGGAGCCGGCGGCGGACGCGGCTGTCCGTCGCCGTGGACGTCGCCGGCGCGAAATCGCCACTGGGCACCGCCCGCAAGTCATTCGATAGACGGGCTGGCCAGCCGGGCGCTATTGTGCACACATGGCCGATCGACTGCGCTCTTTGTCTATCCTCGCGCTCGTCGTCGGCGCCGCTGCGTGCGGCGACGACGGCTCCTCGACCACCCT
>JAGQIT010000667.1 GCA_020431135.1 Myxococcales bacterium
CGCCGAGGCCGAGCGCCGCCTCAAGAAGCAGCAAAAAGAGAAGGAGCAGGGCAAGAGCGACGACCCCGAGGAGGAGGAGCGCCGCCTCAAGAAGCAGAAGGAGAAGGTCGAGCAGCTCCGCCGCCAGCACGAGCGCGAGAAGGCGGCCCAACGCGCCCTCGAGCAGCTCCGCCGCGACGCCCAGGAGGCGCGCAGCCAGGGCCAGCAGGGCGGGCAGAAAGGCGACAAGGGGCAGCAGCAGGGCAGCCAAGGCGGACAGCGCGGCGAGGGGCAAAAGCGCGCGCTCGAGCGCCTCTCTCGCGGGGCCGCCGGCGCGACCAAGAAGTCGCAGGGCTCACGCCGCCTCGGCCAGGCCCGCGACGGCCTCGAGGAGGCCAAGAACTTCATCCGTCGCAGCGGCAAGAAGGGCTCCCAAGGCGACAAGCGCAAGGAGCAGATGGAGCGCTTCAGCAAGGCCGCCAAGGGCAAGGGCGACAAGGGCGACAAGGGCAAGCAGAAGGGGCCGACCCTCCTCATCGAGGGCGACGTCGGCGACGGCCCGCCCGACATGCTCATCGAGGGCGATGGCAAGGACGGCCAGAGCATGGGCGATGGCGAGGGCCAGGGCGACGGCGAGGGCCAAGGCGAGGGTCAGGGCGAGGGCCAGGGCGGCCAGGCGCTCGGCGCCGACGGGATCGGCGACGGCACCCGCGATCCCCTCGGCGAGTCGACGCGGATGCGCGTGCGCCCGCGCGACGTCAAGGTCGATCCCAAGCACGGCCGCGGCGCGACCCGGGCGGAGGTCATCTCGACCGCGAGCCAGGAGGGCTTCGCCAGCGAGTCCTACAAGGACGTCTTCACCGACTACCACGGCTTCGCCCAGAGCGCGCTCGACCGCGAGGAGCTCCCCGCCGGCCAGCGCAGGCAGATCAAGCGCTACTTCCGGCTGATCCAGCCGCGGCGCTAGGCGGCTGTCCGAGTCGCCGCGAACACGCGCTGGCGCATGGGTCAGCCCGTGCGGTCTCGCGCCAAGACGCCGCGGCGCGGCCGTCGTGCGGGCTCTGTGCGGCGCGCGAGGTCAGGCGTTTGCCCGCGGCGACCTGTCGCCTATCCTTGCCCTACCGCGCGAGGACGCGGCCGCCGATGATCGAACTCTTCACCGCAGCGACCCCAAACGGCAAGAAGGTCTCCATCGCCCTCGAGGAGATGGGCCTCGAGTACACCGCGCGCCGGATCGCCCTCCGTCAGGGCGAGCAGAAGGAGCCGTGGTTCCTCGCGATCAACCCGAACGGGCGGATCCCGGCGATCATCGATCACGGCGCGGACGACCTGGCGCTCTTCGAGTCGGGGGCGATCCTCCTCTACCTCGCCGAGAAGTCCGGGAAGTTCCTCCCCGCCGACGCCGCGGGCCGCTACCGCGTCATCCAGTGGCTGATGTTCCAGATGGGCGGCGTCGGGCCGATGATGGGTCAGGCCAACGTCTTCTACCGCTACGCCGACGAGAAGATCCCCTACGCGATCGGCCGCTATCAGCGCGAGAGCCGGCGCCTCCTCGAGGTGCTCGACGCTGAGCTCGCCAAGAGCGAGTACGTCGCCGGCGACTACTCGATCGCCGACATGGCCACCTGGCCGTGGGTGATGACCCACGAGTGGTCGGGCGTCAGCATCGACGGCCTCGACAACCTCCAGCGCTGGATCGAGGCGATCGGCGCGCGCCCGGCGGTGATCCGCGGCGACGCGGTCCCGAGCCGCGAGGCGCCAACGGAGGAGCCCGGGCGCGAGGCGCTGATCAGGGACATCCGCGACAAGCTCCTGGTCTGAGGGACAGCCTACTCGGCCGCCCCCTCGAGGAGCTCGGCGAGCTTCGCCGCGCAGCCGGGGCCGAGCACCTGCTCGGAGCTGTCGGTCGTCTCGATGCTGCCCTCGGCGTCCTGCATCGGGCAGCGCGGCTCGTCGCAGTGGTCGAGGCCGAGGCTGTGGCCGACCTCGTGGATCGCCGTGTTGGTCACGCGGAAGGCGAAGTGCTCGCGGCCCTTGGCGCCCTTGCGCAGGCGGTGGCTCGAGATCACCGCGCCGCGCCCGGGGCAGAACGCGAGGCCGAAGATCCCCCAGTCCCTGTGCTTGCCCTTCGTGGTCGAGATGTCCACCGAGGTCAGGCCGAGGTAGCGGACGCCGGGCGCCGCGTCCTCGGTCGCCGCCTCGCTGAGGAGGTCGATCAGCGTGTCGGCGCGGTAGCGGCGACGCGGCGGGTAGTAGGCCGCCTTCGGCAGCGCCCAGGTCGGACCCCGACGGATTTCGACCGGCAGCGAGGCCTCGAGGCCCGCCTCAACGGCGTCGCGGAGGTCCTCGTCAAAGTCGCCGATCACGATCGTGACGATGTCGCCGCGCGCCTCGCTCGCGCCCCTCGTCGGCGCCGCGCCGGGCTCGGCGAGCTGCGCTGCGCCCTCCGGCGAAGTCTTCGCGGGGGCGGCGACCTCCGCCGCTCCCGCGACCTCGGCGACCGCGGCCTCAGGCGCCAGGGCGACGGCGGCGACCGGGCGCGCCGCCTCCTCACCGCCGCGCCCACAGGCGAGGAGAAGGGCGAGCGCCGCGATCACGCCGAGCGCTTGACGGCGCTCCGTCCGGCCCCGGATCATGGGCGAAGGTGACCGCGTCGCACAGACCCGCGCACGAGATGCCGAGCCTCGCCGCGAGCCTCGCGCGCCTGGTCCGCGCCGGCACCCGCAAGCCGGGGCTGAGCGGTGCCGCCTCGATCCCACGGATCGAAGCCTACGCCACCGTCGCCCCCGACCGCCAGCGCCTCGCCGCCTTCCGCGACGTCTGCGCGGCGCCGCCGGGGCCCTACACGCCGCTGACCTGGCCTTACGCGCTGGTCACTCCGCTCCACCTCCACATCATCAGCGCGCGCGAGTTCCCGCTGCCGGCCCTCGGCCTCGTCCACGTCCGCGAGCAGATCGTCCAGACGCGGCCGATCCCCGCCGACGCCGAGCTCTGCTTCCGCTGCCGCGTCGAGGGCCACCGCCCGCACCGCCGCGGCGTCGAATTCGACCTGACCACAGAGGTCTGCCTCGCCCCCGGGGCCGCGGTCGTCTGGCGGAGCACGACGACCGCGCTCGCCCGCGACCGCGACAGCCGCAGACGCGCGACGACGCCGACGATCCCGACCGCCGTCAGCGCCTCGGGCGAGCGATGGTCCGTCACCGAGGACACCGGCCGCCGCTACGCCCGGGTCTCGCGCAACTTCGATCCGATCCACCTCCACACCCTGACCTCGCGGTGGTTCGGCTTCCGCCGGCCGATCGTCCACGGGATGTGGACCGTCGCTCGCTCGGTCTCCGCCCTGCACCGCGACGCCGCGCCGCCCGTGCGCCTCGACGTCCGCTTCCGGTCGCCGCTCTTCCTCCCCGGCGAGGTCGTCTTCTCAGCGCACGGCGAGCCCGGCCGCCGCGCCTTCGCGGTCTCCCCGGCGTGGGGCGGGCGCCCGCATCTCGAGGGCGAGCTCGTCCGGCTCTAGGAGGCTATCCGGGCCGTCGACGCGAGCACGCGCGAGACCTCGTAGCCCGTGCTGATGGCGTCGACCGTGAGCGATGACGGTCGCGGCGCGAGAGCACGCGCCGCCCTCCGTGACGACCTCCCACACGAGGCGACACAGCGCCTCGACCTCCCGCCGCGATGACGCGGTTGGCGATCACATCAGGCCGCGCCGCGATCGCTGACGAACGACGTTGGCATGTGCTCGCACGCCACCACCCGCAGAGGCACTCGACGCGCCGCAACGGCTGCGTCGAGGCGTGCCGCCGGGCGCCGACGCACGCGCCCCCGCGCTGGCTCTAGACGTCGCCTGCGAAGTGGGATGTCTACGATCCCCCGGACACCTCCGCTACGATCGACAGGCGCCGCGGACGTGGCTTGGAGGACAGAGGATGGGGATTGGAATGAAGGCGAACCTGCATAACTCGACGCTCGCGCTCGCCGCGACGCTCGCGCTCTTCGGCTGCTCTGGCGACGACGAGGCGACCACCGACGCGACGGCGACGACCTCGACCTCGACGGCGACGACGACCGCGACGACGACCGCGACCTCGACGACCGATCCGACGACCACCGACGACACGACGACGGACGCGACGTCGTCGACCACCGACGCGACGTCGACCACCGACGATCCGACGACGACGGGCGGGACCACCGGGACCACCGGCCCGGAGACCACCGGGACGACGGGCGGCGTCTGCGGCGACGGCAACCACGACGACGGCGAGGCCTGCGACGACGGCAACGCCGAAAACACCGACGACTGCCTCGACACCTGCGAGCTCGCGTCGTGCGGCGACAGCTTCGTCCAGGCCGGCGTCGAGGAGTG
>JAGQIT010000668.1 GCA_020431135.1 Myxococcales bacterium
CCCCTCGACGCCGCGGGCGAGCGCGTCGGGGTGGCGCGCCTCGCCTGCCCAAGCCTGACGCTGAAACATGTCCCTTTGGTCACTCGACGCTAGGACCCCCCGTCGGCGGAGGAGGAGCCCCCGCGGGACGCCGCCGAGGTCCTTGCGCGCCGAGAGCACGAGCACGTCCGCGAGCCCGCCGAGCGCCCGCAGGGCGACCTCCGGCGGCGCCCCCGAGCGCGCCGCCCACTCGCCGATCTTGGTCGCGTCGACGACTATCGGGAGAGCGGGTGCCGCGCTGTCGCGGAGCGCAGCGAGCTCGCGGAGGTTCTCGAGTTCCAGCGCCGCGCCCCCTTTGTCGCTGAGGAGCACGCGCGGCGTCGTCAACCACAGGCACGCCACGTTCTCGCGGACGAGCCGGCGCGCCGCCGCGTCGACGTCAAGCGACTCGATGGGCCCGCGACCCGGACACGCCACGATCGACCCGGGGAGCTCGACGACACGCGCCCCCTCGCGTTGGATCGACCAGGCCGCGGTGACGTAGACTTCATTGGCCAGGACGACCTGCTGGGGGCCGACGAGCGCGCGGATGATGCTCGCCTCGGCGACCCGACCGCGCGGCGTGACCGTGACGTCGAAGTCCCCGAGGGTCGCGGCGACGGCCGCGTCGAGGCGACGCGGACCCCCCTCACGATCGCCCTCGGCCTCCGCCGCGCGCTCCTCGTCGAAGGCGAGGACATCGGTCGAGAGGTCACAGACGACGGCCCACGCGGGGAGCCGCGCAGTGTTGAAGGCGGCGTCGCGGAGCGCCGCGAGTCGCCGCGTCGGCGTCACGCTGGGGCCTCCGCGGTGAGCAGCGCCCGGAGGAGACGCGCCGGCGCGGCCGCGCCGTGGACCCTCCAGAGCGCCTCGCCGAGCGCGGGCGGCACGCTGAGCTCCCCGAGCACGAGGCGATCCCCCGGTCGCAGGCGCAGCCCCGGCGGCGCGCTCGTGCGCAGGTGCGCCAGGCCAGCGTCGGGATCGAGCGGGACCCCCAGCTCCGCGTCTCGCCAGGTCACCCGCGGCCCCTCCGGCTCGACGCGCCAGCGCCCCGAGGCGGGCGGCCGCGCGAGCGACATCGGCTCATCGACGGTCCAAGCGAGGAAGACGCGCCACCGAGGGCGCGCGCTCACCACCGCGTCGAGAGCCGCCTGCACCGCCGTCGCCTCCGCAGCGTCATAGCTCCGCCCGCTCAGCAGCAGGGCCGGCAGCGGCGGCGCCACGCCTGCGCCGAGCGCCTCGCCGACGAGCTCCGCCACGAGCCCGGCCGCGCCGTTCATCCGCGGGTTGAGGTCGTGGTAGTGACGGCCGCCGTCGGCGTCGCGGAGGAAGTCGAGGCCGAAGGGCCCGACGAAGCCGCGCGCCCGCAGGCCCTCGCCGAAGTCGCGGACCTCCTTCGCGATCGCCCCTCGCTCCGCCTCCGAGAAGTCCGCCGGCACAAGTCGATTGCCGGCGTAGACCGGCGATCCGCCGGCGTCGTCGGCGACGAGCTGGACGCTCGCAGGGAGGGTCACGATCGGCCCCGACGGCGGCACGAGGCCCATCACGTTGCCGGCGACCCCGTCGACGAAGCGAGCGACGCGGAGCGGCCCGTCCCCGAGCGCAGGCAGGCGCACGCAGGCCTCCTCGTAGCTGCGGACGATCCGCGTGCCGGCGCCTCCGCCCGTGAGCCCGAGCGCCTGAACAACAAGACATGTCGCGTTCAGCTCGGCCTCGATCGCCGACCAGCGCGCGCGGTCGCATGGCCAGCGGAGCGCGGCGTAGCGGAGCTGAGGGAGCGCCGCGCCGAGGAGCCCGGCGGACTTGTCCTCGAGGGCGCGGCTGAGGTCGGAGTCCTGGGCTCGAAAGGGCCGCCCGCCGAAGACCCGCCGGGGCACGGGGAGGTAGGCGAGCACGGCCGCCTCGCGCCGCGGATCGACGCGCGCGAGGAAGCGCTCGACCTCACCGGCGGCGCGCTCGATCGCCGGCGCGAAGCCATCGACGACGTGGGCGAAGACGTCGCGCTCGGCCCCCTCGATCCACAGCAGCGGCGCGTCGCTCCGCGGCGCAGGCGGGCCGCCGGCCGGCACGACGGAGATCGTCCCGCGGACGTCGGCCCCGAGCGCGCGCAGCCCCGCGATCGGCATCGGGCCGATGCCGACGCTGAGCACCGGCGCCCCCTGAAGAGCCCCCCGCGCGAGGTCGACGAGGACCTCCAGAGACGGGCTCACGGCCGGCGCTCCGCGTCCTCGGCGAGGTCGTCGAGGGCCCCCGCGGCGGCGCTCAGCGCCTCATCGATCGCCGCCTCGTCGTGGGCGAGGGAGAGGAACCAGTTGTGCGTCGGATGGGCGAGCACGCCGCGGCGCGCCAGCCCCTCGGCGAACGCGCAGGCCCTGTCGAAGCGCGGGTCGTCGATGAAGCGGATGAGCGGCAGCGCAGGCGGACCGCTGATCTCTACGGCTAGTCCGCGCGCCGACGCGAGCTCGCCGAGGCCGACGCAGAGCCGCTCCCCCATCGCCGCGAGGCGAGCGCAGGCGGCCGCGTCGACGAGCTCGAGGGTGGCCAACGCCGCCGCGAGGGCCGGCGAGAACCCCCAAAACGTCCCCGAGACGAAGACCTCCGCGGCGGCGCCGCACAGGCGCTCGCGGCCGAGGGTCGCGGCGACGGGGTAGCCGTTGGCCAGCGCCTTCGACAGGCAGACGAGGTCAGCGTCGATGCCGAAGTGCGCCGCGGCGCCGCCGGGATCGAGGCGGAGGCCGGCGCGGATGTCGTCGAGAACCAGCAGCGCCCCGTGCTCGTCACAGGCCTCGCGGACCGCCCGCCAGAGGCCCGGCGCCGGCAGCCGATTCGTCGCCCCGACCTGCTGGTCGTAGGGACAGAGGAGCACGGCGGCGACCGGCTCGCGGCGGAGCGCCTCGCGGAGCGCCCCGAGGTCTCCCCACGGGATCCAGGCGCTGCGCCGCCGATCCGCGGCCGGCCGACCTGCACCGACCGCGAGGCCCGAGTGGTTGCCGTGCCAGGCCCCCTCGGCGACGACGAGGCGCTCGCGGCCCGTCGCCGCGCGGGCGATCGTCAGGGCGAGGTCGACGCTCGACGTCCCGCTGAGGGAGAAGGCCGCCCAGGCGGCGCCGGGGATCCGGGCGACGAGGCGCTCCGCGAGCTCGACCTCGAGGGCCGAGGGCAGCGAGTAGGCGACCCCCTCGGCCTGCGCCGCCGCGAACGCGCGATCGACCTCGGCGCGGCGGTAGCCCGCGATCGTCGGGCCGTAGCCGCAGAGGAGATCGACGTAGGCCCGGCCGTCGGCGTCGATCACACGGCAGCCCTCGGCGGCGCGGAGGAAGTGCGGGTAGTTCTCGGGGAGCCCGCGCGCGACCCCGCCGGCGAAGGCGAAGGTCCGGCGGTGGCCGAAGACGCCGCCCGGGATCACCGCGCGCGCGCGCGCCAGCAGGCGGGCGTCCGCGTCGCGCCTCATCGCCCGCGCTCCGCCGCCGGCAGCAGCGGCCGCCAACGCTCGGCCGACCCCGGACAGAGCGCGCCCATCCCCGCGGCCGTGGCGAGGGTCTGGTCGGCGTAGTCGAAGCCCGGCGCGACGATCTCCGAGATGAGCCCGTGGTCGCTCCCCACGGCGAGGCGCGAGCTCTTCCACCAGCCGCCGGGACAGGTGAAGGCGAGGACCTGGCCCGCCGCGACGTCGCGCCCCATCACGACCTCATGCCAGCGCCCCGCAGGATCGATCATCGCGTAGCGGATCGGCCCGCCGCTGTGGAAGAAGTGGGTGATGTCCGAGACGTTGCGGTGGAGGACGCCGAGCGGCGACGCCTCCGTCAGCAGGTAGTAGATCGTGTTGGCCAGCGGCCGCGCCCCGGCGGCCGTCTGAACCGTCGACGACGCGCCCCAGGTCTCGCGGAAGAAGCCGCCCTCGACGTGGGCCGTCAGATCGAGCGCGTCGACGAGCGCCGATCCGTCGAACGGAGGCGCCGACGCAGCGCGAGGCGCCCCGGCGGCCGCGGCCCCCGGCGGCTGCGCCACGAAGCGCTTGAGCGCGAGGGTGGCGTCCCCGAGCTGGGCGAGCGCCGCCGCGGTCGCCGACTCGTGATCCTCCGGGATCCAGCCGGGGACGACCGCCTCCGAGATCAGCGCGTAGGGCCCCTCGACCAGCTCGATCCCCTTCCAGGCGCCGCCCTCGACGACGACCTGCGGCGCGGCCCGGGCGACGCCCGGCGACGCGAGCGAGCGCGACGCGTGGCGCCCATCCGCGTCGACGCTGTGGATCTCGAGGACGCCGCCGGCGTGGTGGTAGTGGATCGCGGTCGCCGAGCTGCGGTGCAGGCGAGCCAGCGGCGCCTCGGCGCTGAGGAGGTAGTAGATGACCGTCATCAGCGGCCGCGTGCCGCCGCTCGGATCGGCGCGCGTGACGTAACCGCGGAAGTGGCCGCCCTCCGGGTTGGGCTCGAGTTCGAGGGCGGCGATCCACGCCTGGGCGGAGTCGATCACGGCCCGGCAGACTACCACGCGAACGCGGCGCTACGGCGCCCGGTCGCCGTCGTCGCCCTCATCAACCTCGTCGCCCTCGTCACCCTCGTCGGGCCCAGCCACGAGCGCAGCGACGTCCGGAAGGAGCCCCGGGAGCGCCGCGAGGGCGGCCGCGAGGCGCCGGCGATCGTCGGCCGTCGCCGGCAGCTGGATCCGCCACGCGGGCTCGACCTCGGTCACCGCCGAAACCCAGGCGAGGAGCGCCTCGCCGGCGGTCCGCGTGACGATCGACGCGGTCAGCGAGAGGCACCCAGGATCGAGGCTCGCCGTCGCGTGGACCCCGTGCGAAGGCTTATAGAGGACGTCGCCGGGGCTGAGCACGACCTCGCGGGCGCCCGCGCCGAAGCTCCCTCCGGTGTTGCCGAGCGGCCGCGACGAGGCCGCCAGCTCCCCCGGATCCTCGATCCGCCAGCGCTTGCGCCCGGCGATCTGGAGGACGAGGGAGTCGTGGATGTCGCGGTGCGGCCGGAGCCCGACGCCCGCCCCCGCGCCAGCTCCGGCGAAGAAGAGCTGGAGGTGCACGGGCGCCCCGAAGCGCGCCGCGAGGGCCCGCCGGATCGGCTCGAGCGCGGGGAAGCGGGCGTCGGCGGCCGGCAGGTTGATCGCCTCGTCGTCCGCGGGCCCGCCGAGCGCCCCGGCGACCCAGCTCCGGACGATCACATCGCCGTCGCCAGGGAACGACAGGAAGCGCGACGCCCGATCGACCTCGATCGCCGGCCCGTCCAGCGCCGCGCGGACCTCCGCCACGCTCGGCATGGCCGCGAGGAGCCCCATCCCCGCCCGCGGGAAGACGCGGAAGCGCCGGCGCCAGTCGATCTCGAAGAAGCGATCGACGTCGCCGACCCAGCGCTCGAGGAGCCCGTCCGCGTCGCCCCCTGCCCCGGTCGTCGCCACGCGCCGAGCCTACGCAAAGCCGCCGCGATGATAAAGTCGGCGGCGGTCGATGTGGCACGACGATCCCCTCCCCCACCTGCGCGCGACCCTCGAGTACGCGACCGCGAAGATCCCCTACTACCGCGAGCGCCCGGCCTACGCCCGACCGCTCGAGTCGCTCGAGGAGCTCGCCGCCCTCCCCATCCTCGACCCCGCCGACTACGTCGCCGCCCCCGAGCGCTTCGCGGTCCCCGGGCTGTGGCCTGATCAGATCTCGTACTCGTCGACGACCACCGGCGCCCTCGGCCGCCCGCGCTGGCACCTCCAGCGCGAGATCGACGCCCACGCGGCGCTGATCGGCGCCGACGCGCCGCCCGAGGGCGACGACCCCGGGCCCGTCACCCTCGTCATCCACCCCTACGACCAGGGCGGCGGCCAGCGACCCAGCGGCTTCCCGCGGACGATCTACGCCCCCTTCCTCGTGCCCTGGCACTACGAGCACATCCTCAAGCTCCTCGAGGAGGGCTGGCGGACGCCGCTCGGCACGCGCCGGATCGAGCACATCGACGCCTTCTCGCCGGCGCTGCGGATCTACACGGTCTGGCTCGCACAACGCGGGATCGATCCGGCCGCCTTCGGGGTCAAGGCCCTCACGGGCTACGGCTCGATCCAGCCGCCGCCCTGGCGCCGACGCCTGCGCAGGCGCTGGGGCGCCGCCTACGACGACCTCTACGGCCTCAGCGAGGTCAAGCAGAGCGCGGCCGCGCCCTGCCCGCTCTGCGGCGCCCTCCACCACCTCGGGCCGATCGTCGGTGAGGTCGTCGATCCGGAGACGCGGGCGCCGATCGACCGCGGCGTCGGCGTTCTCGTCCTCACCGAGCTCTACCCCTACGCCGAGCTCCAGCTCCTCGTCCGCTACTGGACCGACGACCTCGTCGAGCTCACGGGGCCCTGCGTTCTCGCCGACCTCGGCTTCCGCTTCCTCGGCCGGCGCTCGTCGGGCGTCGCCCTCCCGCGCGACGGCGACGCCCCGGCCTACGTCGGCGCCCTCGAGGTCGGCGAAGCCATCTCCGAGTCCGCCGACGTCGCCCTCCACACCTTCCCCTGGGCGCCCTTCGCCCACGACGTCGGCGCCCCCCGCTTCACCCTCCGCGCCGGCGAGACCGCCGGCTCGGCGCGCGTCGAGGTCGAGCTCCGCTACTCCCCGGAGCTCTTCCCGCGGCGCGCCGCGGCGGCCTGCGCCGAGCTCCGCGACGCGCTCCTCACCGCGATCCCGCGCCTGCGCGCGCGCGTCGACGCCGGCGCCGCGAGCCTCGAGGTCCTCCCCCGCGAGCCTGGCAGCCTCGCCGCGCCGACGAAGACCTGATCTCTCCTGGTCCTCCGGCCATGCACACGATCGGCGAAGCACCCGACGGAGAGGGGCGATGAGCCGCGCTCATCGCCCCTGACTGCGCCGACCTCGGCGCCTCCGCGCTCCGCCGACGCCCGCATCGAAGCCGAGCGGGAGCAGCTCACGAGGAGGGCACGCGAGGGGGCGTGGTGAGTGCTTGGACAGCGTCCTAGAGGACGTGGCCGATCGCCAGACCCCGCTTGCGGGCGAGGCGCTCGACGACCGCCTTGTTGAGCTCCGCCTTGACCTCGCGGCTGAGGCCGAGCTTGGCCGAGCCGAGGTAGCGGGCGAGCTTCTCCGACGCGCCGGTGGTCTCGCCGTCGGTGAGGAGCTTGTCGATCCCCTCCTTCGCGGTGTCGGCGAGGAGCGTGCGCTCCTCGTCGGTGAGATCGAGGCGCCCGAGCGCGGCGTCCGGATCCTTGGCGACTTGGGTGCGGAAGGGCTTGTTCTCCACCATCCGCGCGAGAACCTTGGCTGTAACCTCAGCAGACATCGGCTGAAGCCTCGCAACCCCGCGATCCACTTGTCAACCGCGCCCGCGACGGACCGCCGGAAAACAGCGGTAACTGACGATATCGCGCCCAGCCCGCGCAGCTCTCGCGGCGTACGCCGAGCACCTCCGGGACTTCGCCGGCTCGGGGATGTCTCGCTGCGTATGCCCAGCGTCGACCCGACCGCCGACGACCGCATCACCGCCGATGCGCGCCCGCGCGGAATAAACCCGGCGCCGCGCCCGTCTCCGGGAGCCATGCGCTGGCTCGACCACGAGGTCCCGAGAACCGGCGGACGCAGCGTCCGCGAGCTCATCATCCTCACCGGCGGCCTCGCCCTGACGATCGGCGAGCTCGTCAGCCCGGGCGGCCCCGACATCGGCAACTGGATCGTCTACGCCGGCGCGACGCTGCTCTTCGCCCTCCGCTTCTACCTCGCCCGCGCCGTCGCGGTCGGTGCCTGCATCGGCGCGATCGCCCAGCAGTGGCCCTACCTCCGCCGCGGCCTCGACTTCGCCAACCTCGAGACCCTCGCCGTCCTCCCCCTCGCCGCGATCGCCCTCCTCGCCTCCCGCGACCTCGTCGAGCGCTTCGAGGGCGGCACGTCGCGCTATCGCCTCCTCCCCAACCCGTGGCAGGCCTTCTCGAGCGCCCAGATCCGGACGTTGCGCTGGTCGTGCTACGCCGCCGGGGCCCTCGGCGGCCTCCTCGATCACTCGCTCCAGCTCTCCGGCCTCGCCGATCCGCCGCTGTGGCCGCGCGCGGCGATGATCGCGATCATCCTGTCGATCGCCGCCCTCAGCCTCGGCCGCGCGATCGGTCTCCTCGGCCTCTGGGTGACCGGCGTCGCCGTGGCGGTGTTGATCGCCCCGCAGGTCCCCGCCGCCGAGGCGTTCTTCGCCGGCACCGCCTATGACGCCGACGCGCTGGTCTTCGTCCACAGCGCCCGCTACGTCCTGCCGATGTTCCTCCTCGCCGTCGCCTCCGCGGCGATCGCCACCCCCTTCACGGCCCGCCTCCTCCGCCGGACGCTGCGCGGCTAGGCTAGGAGGCTGTCGTCGACGCAGACGCGTCGGCGTGGCGCGTCCGCGTCCGTCCGGCGCCCTGCCGCCCGCACAAGCGCCGTCGGGCCGCCTGGCCGCCGCGACAGCGCGGGCCGTAGAGCCGATCACGGCGTCGCCTGCGTTCTCACGCTATCGTCAGGGCATGCTCCGCCTCCGCCCGCTCCTCCCCGCCGCCGCGGCCCTCTCGCTCTCGTGCAACGGCGGCATCTTCGGCGGCTTCGACGACGACGGCACGGCCGGCGACCTCCCGCCCGGCTGGTACACCGACGGCGCGACGGAGAGCGACTCGTACGACTCCAACAACAACTCGAACGACTCCTACGATTCATATGACTCGGGCGACTCCGCCGATACGAATGACACGTCGATCGATCCGACCGGCGCCGACGACGATCCCGAGGCCGGCTGCCCGTGCGCGCCGGGGACCGAGCTCATCTACGTCCTCTCCGACACCGGCACGATCTGGAGCTTCGACCCCGAGGACCTCTACTTCAACCGGATCGCCGACATCTCCTGCGGGCCCTTCTACGACACCTTCTCGATGGGCGTGAGCCGCAAGGCGCGGGCCTGGGTCCAGTACCAGACCGGCGACGTCTACACCGTCGATCTCAACGATCCCAACGACCCGATCGAGTGCCTCGATCCGGGCTTCGAGCACGGCCACCCGAAGTTCCCAAACTTCGGCATGGCCTTCGTCGCAAACTCGCTGATCGACCCCTGCGACAAGCTCTACGCCCACACGGCGATCGGCCCCGACGTCATCGGCCCGATGTCGGGGGCCCTCGGCGTCATCGACCCCTACACGATCCAGATCTCCGAGGTCGCGCCGCTCGACTACGGCTGGGGCGAGCTGACGGGGACCGCCACCGGCCGCCTCTTCGCCTACGAGGGCGTCACGCCGCCGCTCCTCAACGAGTACGACAAGGAGTCCGGCGAGCTCCTCGACACCTTCCCGCTCCCCGAGCTGACGTCCGACAGCGCCTTCGCCTTCGCCTGGTGGGGCGGCGACTTCTACCTCTTCCACGACCCCAACAGCTTCGGCAGCTACAGCGACGTCTGGCACCTCGACTACGACGAGAGCGACGGGCCGGGCCAGACGTTGACGAAGATCGTCTCGCCGGCGCCGATCCGCATCGTCGGCGCGGGGGTGTCGACCTGCGTCCCAGCCGGGCCGATGTAGCGCCGCCGGACTACCCTGCGGCGTCGAGGAGCGCCGCGACCCGGCGGGCGAGCGCCTCGCGGCCGCCCGCCGCCCAGTGATCGAGCCCGAGGTGGCCCGCCGCCGCCGCCTCCACGCTCGGGCGCTCCTCAGGATCGCGGGCGAGGAGCGACGCGATCGCCTCGACGACCTCCGGAGGTGTCTCCGGAGACAGCTCTCCGAGCGCCGGGAGCTCGCCGCTGAGCTTGGCCTGGGCGCGGGCGAAGGCGCTGTCCCCCGCGAACGGGCCGCGGACGCCGAGCGAGCGCCACAGCAGCAGGCCGACGCCGTAGAGGTCGCCGCGCAGATCCTCCTGTCGCCCGCGCAGGCGCTCGGGCGCCCAATGATCCATGGAGGGCAGGATCACCGAGAGGATCCCGCGGCAAAAACGCGCGCCGCTGCGGTGGATCCACGGGGACAGGCACGCGGCCTGGATCCGCAGGCCGCCGCCGCGATCGACGAGGACGTGCGCCGGCGTCAGCTCGCCGTAGATCGCCCGAGGATCCGCGCGACCGAGCGCCGCCAGGGCGTCGATGAGCTGGACGCCGAGCGCGGCGACGGCCGCCGCCGACAGGGCGCCCGCCCGCAGGAGCGCCGCGAGCGGGGCGACCTCCACCCACGGCGAGACGATCATCCGCACATCCTCATCGCGGACCGCGGCGACGGGCGCGAGCCAAGCCGTCCCCTCCGGCCAGCGCCGACCCATCACGCCGTCGACGAGGCCGTCGACGAAGTCCTCGCCGTAGTCCAGGAGGCCCGGGTGGAGGCGCTTGATCAGCAGCGGCCGCCCGTCGACCCGCGAGCGCGCGGCGAGTATCTCGGCGTGCGCCCCTCGATCGATCGTCCGCAGCACTTCGATCGCGCGGGCCTCCATGGCGACGATCATCGCAGCCACACGCGACCGCTGGCAAAGGCCCGACGGCGCGTGAGCGCCGGTGCGCAGGCCGGGCGCACACCTGCGCCTGACCCAGCCGCCGCTTGCGAGCCCCGCGTCGCCGCGTCAGACTGCGGCATGGTCCGCGTCCGCGCTTGGCCGCTCGCGGCGTCCCTCCTCGTCGCGCACGCCTGTGCGGCGAGCGGCGACTCCACTGGCCGCGCCCCGAGGTCCGACCCGGCCGCCGACTTCGACCTCGAGGAGGTCGACGCGCCGCCGGTCGTCAGCGACGTCGACGCCCCGCCGACAGCGGACCTCACCTGGCACCGGATCCGCTTCGCCGAGGCCGGCATCGATCTCGACGTCGTCGACCTCCCGCACTCGACCCACGCCTGGGAGGAGGGCGGCGGCGTGCTCTCGCAGCGGATCTACCTCGACGATCAGCCCGAGCCGATCGCCCTGCTCATCCGCGCCGGCGAGGGCGTCTCCCTCGACGAGTTCCGCCGCGATCACAGCGCCAAGGGCGTCAAGACCTCGCGTGTCCGCCACGGCACGACCTGCGGGCAGCCGTCGCGCCACCTCGAGCTCTACGCCCCCGAGGTCATCATCGAGTGCATCGAGTTCGCCGACGGCCGCCCGAGCGAGCCCGGCTACATCCCGCCGATGACCTTCGTCGCCGAGGCCTTCCGCTACGGCGACCTCGACGTCGTCGTCCGCTGGGAGATCCCGACGGCGCTGCGCGAGCGCTACCGAGACGACGAGCGCCGCTTCTTCGCCAGCCTCACCTGTCCCTAGGGACTCCCGACTTCGGGCGCCGGCGAGCGAATTCGCGCCATCAGCGCCGGCGCGTCTCCGCGCGCGCGCAAAGAACGACGTACGTGTAGAAGGTCACGCAAGGCCTCTTTGACCGAATGACCAAATCTGTCAATCTGGTCATCGATGGATCTCGAGACGATCGACGGGATCGAGCGGCGGCTCGCCGAGTTCGCCGGCGACCTCGATCCGGAGGACCCCAAGGGCCTGCGTCGGCGACGGATCCTCGAGGCCGCGACCGAGCTCTTCGCCACCCGCGGCTACCGACGCACGAGCATCAGCGAGATCGCCAAGCAGGCCGGGATCGCCAAGGGCACCGTCTACCTCTA
>JAGQIT010000669.1 GCA_020431135.1 Myxococcales bacterium
CGATCCCGGCGACGGTGCCGAGCGGCCTCCCGGTCGACGTCGGCACCCCGGATCTCTAGACCCGCGGTCTGACTGACGACGAAGACGCCGGCGCTCGGGGGACCGAGCGCCGGCGTCTCGCGTCACACGCCTGGGCGGCGCTAGATGCCGTCGGGGCGGCCGACGTCCGGCTTGCTGTAGTCGCACACGCCGCTCTCGCCGAAGATCATGTCGAGGTAGTCGAGCTCGTTCGGCGTCCACTTGATGTCGCCGTAGGTCCCGTCGTCGAGGGCGGTCGCCAGCGGCTTGGTCTCGCACTTGAAGATGTCCGTCGTGATGTCCTCGCCGGCGATCATCCGCGAGCCCGAGTGGATCGGGTAGGGCGCGACGCAGGCCCCGTCGTCATTCGCATCGGCGGTGAGCACCCCGCTCCAGACGTCGTCGCCCTCGGCGAGGAGCTTGTAGCCGGCGTCGTAGCAGCGGTCGGTGACGTCAGCCGGCTTCTCGCCGTCGATGAGCCACTGCTCGAGCTGGACGAAGGCCTCCATCGCCGCCATCATCACCTCCGCGTTGTCGCCGCTGACCGCCCAGATGGCGTGGTTGTTGGCGTCGCCCTTGCCCTCGATCAGCCGCTGACGCACGGCGAAGGGCTGCTTCGAGTTGTGCATGTCGAGCTCGGGCTCGAGGTAGGGGAGGATGTTGATGATCGGCGCGTCGATCTCGCCGAGGAAGACGAGGCCGGCGTAGTAGGCCTCGTTCATCGCCTCGACGTCGCCCTCGGTCCGCGGCGCGACGTCGAGCTGGAGCGACACCGTCGAGTTGCGGGCGCTCCACGGGTCGAGCTCGTTCGGGTCCTGCGAGGCGTAGGGGAAACCCTCCTGGACCATGTCGTCCGGGTGGAGGTAGCCGCCGACCTTGGCGTTGAGGGTGAGGAACTCGCCCTTGGTGATGTCGCCGTCGAGGAGCGCCTGGAGGCCGTACTGGACGCCGACGTTGTCCCAGGTCCGGCGGGCGTAGCCCTTCTGCGAGTCCGGGTCGGCGGTGAAGATGTCCGAGAGGTCATCCCAGTAGCTCCACGCCGTGGTCGCCACCGCCTCGGGCTCGGTCGCCAAGAGGAGCGCGTAGGAGTCCTCCTCGATGTTGACCCACAGCGGGTTTATCGCCAGCGGCGTCAGGCCGCGCCAGCCCTCGATGCACTCGGTCGAGCCGGGCCCCGCCGACGAGCCGATCGGCTTGCCCTGCATGAAGAAGTCCCAGCCGGAGTCCTTGTAGCCGTCGACGCCGTTGAGGCCCTCGATCTTCTCGCGGTTCTCCCAGCTCGTCCACTTCGGGTTCGGGGCGTCGGTGACGTCGAAGAAGTACTCGAGGCGCTCGCAGTCGCCGACCCGCGTGGTCTGGCCGATCATGTCGGGGTAGGCGTGCGTCGGCACCAGGCCGTCGAGGAGGTCGGGGTGGTTCTGCTCGTAGATGAACTGCTGGATCGCGCCGCCCGAGCCGCCGAGGCCGAAGGTGAACTTCGGCTGGTAGTACATCTTCTCGAACTGCTTCTTGACCATCACCGCGGTCTCGCCGGTGAGCCCGAGGTTGTAGGTCGTGTCCGTGACCGTCCCCGACGAGTAGGCGATCGCGTAGCCCTGCTCGAGGAGCGGCTGGAAGAGCGGGCCGTCCTTCGTCGGGTTGTCGGCCGCGTTGTTGCGCAGGCGGTTGACCGCGAGGCCGCTCGACTGCTGGTGGCCGATGCCGACGCCGCCGCCGAACCAGAAGATCAGCTTCTCGTTCCACGCCGAGAGGTCGGGCTTGTTCGGGTCGACGTCGTCGGGCGCGATCATCGAGATGCCGTAGACGAAGCGGTTAATCGTCCCGCGCTCGTAGCGGACGATGTACTTGTGCATCTCGCCGCCGATCTCGATCATCGCCACGTCGTCGGGCGGGTTGTCGGGATCGTAGGGCTGGAGGCCGCCGTTGTCGGGCGGCGGATCGGACATGTAGAAGTAGTCGACGCGGGTCTTGACGCCGCAGTCGCGGCTGTAGCCGAGGATCTCGTCGTTGTCGTCCTTGATCGGCAGGCCGATCCCCTCGTCGTTGTCGATCTCCGGCATGCCGAGGTCCATGTCCTGGGCCCGGCAGGCGAAGGGGTGCTGGCGCGGGTTGTTCTCGGAGATCGGACCGACGTCGCCGACCATCACCGGGAAGCCGTCGTCGACGCCGCCGGTGGTGGTGTCGGTGTCGGTGCCGGCCGTGTCGGTGTCGCCGGTCGTCCCGGTGGTCCCCGTCGTCGCGTCGGTCGTCGCGTCGGTCGTCGCGTCGGTCGTCGTCGGGCTCGTCGTCTCGCCGTCAGTCGCGTCGGTCGTCGTCCCTGCGCTCGCCGTCGCGGTCGTCGTCGGCAGCGTGTTCTGCCCGCCGGTCGTGTCGGTGTCCGTGTCCGTGTCGCCGTCGGTGGCGCTCGTCGACGCCGTGTCGTCGCCGTTGCAGGCCGGCGCGAGGGTGAGGAGCGCCGTCAGGGAGGTGAGCGTGAGGAGAGGGGAGTTTGCGAGTCGAAGCTTGAGCATGTGGTTCCTGCGCCTGCGGTGCGAGGGCCCGCAGCGGCCCGCGTGGGCCTATGTGCGCTATCGCCCATCGTGGACCCCGCGACCGCGGAGCGTCAAGGTGCGCGCGCGAGAGGAGACCTGGGGCGTCGCCCCCCCGACCGCGCGAGCCGAGCGACGAAACGACGTCAGTCCGCGCCGTCAATGCGGCGCCCGACGGCCGCGGAGGACCTCTGCACCGTCGCTGTGCGGGCTCCTCGACGTCGCCGCTCAGGGCCGCGACGCCGACCTCTCTCCTGGCGATGAAGACAGGTCCGCGAGTGGCGTGACGCGACGACGCTGCGGCGCCCGCGAGCTGTCGCTATGCGGCGCTGCGACGCTGTGACGACGCGCGGGACTCTCCTCCTGCGGAGCGACACGCGGCCTCTGTGCCCGGGAGCGACCGAGTCGAAGGGACACCGCGACGGCGCCGCGATCGATCGCGAGACCTACGCCCGGAGGGCCTTGCCCGAGGCCGCGGGCAGGGCCGCCGCCGCCTTGACCTTGGCGACCGCGCCCCAGCTCGCCTTGAAGGCGGCCTTCTGCGTCGCCTCGAGGCCCTTGCCGGCGCTCCAGCGCGACAGGCCCTTGCGGCGGGCGTCGAGGGCGAGGGCGTAGCAGATCTCGGGGAGCGAGAGGCCGGCCCGGATCTCGCGGAGGTTGAGCCCGCAGCCGCCGCCGCAGCAGGCGTTCTCGAAGATGTAGGCGCCGTTCGCCAGCCACGGCGCCATCCCGAGGGCGACGCCGGCGAGCTCGGCGGTCGCCTCCTCGTCGTGCGCGGCGAGGGCCGTCGACGGCGGGCCGGCGTGGCGCAGGCCGATGCGCCCGAGCTCGCGGGCGATGCTCGCCATCAGCAGCTCGCGGACGCGGAAGAGGCCGGCGCTGACGAGGACGATCACCTCGCCGCTGCCGCGGGCGAAGGTGTGCATGAGATGCCCGGTGGGATCGCCGACCGGCTCGAAGCCCGGCGGCACCGAGGGTTTTCCGGGGATCATCTCGAGGAGGGTGAACTCGACGTCATCCTGGCCGATCTCCGCCTGGAGGCCGCACAGCAGGTCGAAGAGGCTGTCGAGGT
>JAGQIT010000670.1 GCA_020431135.1 Myxococcales bacterium
GAATCGTCGGCTGAATCGTCGGCTGGATCGTCGGCTGGATCGTCGGCTGCAGCGTCGGCTGCACGGTCGGGTGCGCCGTCTCATGCGGATCCGCAGCCCCGGTCGCGCCCGACTTCCCGTCGTCCACCATCGCTCGGAGCCATGATACCCGCAGCGTCGGGCGCTCGCGGCCCCCGCACGCAGCGCTCGCGACCCGGGGTCCTCGCCCCCCAAGATCATGGGCGCCTCCGCGCAGATCGCCGGTCACTCGCCGGAGGATCGCCGCATCGGCGGACCTCCGGCGCACGTCTTCGAGCGCAGGTCGCCGCGGGGCGCTCCGCGAACGCGACGGCCCCGAGCGCCTGACGCCCGGGGCCGCCTCTGGCGGCCGCTGTCGGCCGCTGTCCTTACTTTCGGGCGCCTCGCTAGCCCCCGGGGCGCATGATGATCGCGAACTCGAGGTTCGTGTCCTTGCCGTTGGCGATGATGTTGTCCTTCGACGTGCACGCCGTGTCGCTGGTCGACACGCAGTAGTCGATCCCCCACTGGAGGATCCACGCGCGGTCCTCGTAGTCGACCGTCGGGACGTCGCCCTTGGCCCACATCTCGTGGGCGAAGCCCTCCTTCGGCAGGCCCATCTCCGGGATCAGCGTGCAGCCGATCGCCTTGTCGCCGTCCATCTCGTTGGGGTCGTCGATCAGCGGGCACAGGCCGTAGCAGCCGTCGGCGTCGTCCTTGCACGGGCCGCCGCCGAAGGGCGACGACGAGACGCTGTAGAAGTAGCCGTAGAAGCAGGCGTTGCCGCACTCGGTCGTGATCTCGAAGCGCGGCTCGCCGTCGCCGTCGAACTTCAGGAGCTCGCCCGGGGTGAAGGTGGCGCTCACCGGCGTCAGCTCGTCGCCGGCGCCGCCGCTGTGCGTGCCGACGATGCTGTAGGCGTCGGGGGCCTGCTGGTCCTGGGTCGCGCAGTAGGGGACGTAGATCTCGACGTCGCTCTGCTCGGCGCGGACGATCCACGCCCAGGTGCCGAAGCGGGTCTCGGCGATCGTCCCCTCGATCGCGCAGCTCTCCTCGCCGACGGTGATCCCGGCGGGGAGCTTGCCGTTGCCGGTGCCGCCCGGGGTCGTGCACTTGACCCCCGAGCCGTCGCCGCCGGAGACGTAGTCGAGGAGCGAGCCGCCGGCGGTGATGCAGGGGCCGTCGAGGGCGTCGAGGTCGACGCTGAACTTGTCGGCGACGGTCACCAGCGGGCAGGTCGCCATCGCCATCGTCCCGTCGCTGTCGGTGACCGTGAGGTCGATCGTGTAGTCGCCGGCGGCCGCGGGCGCGCCGGTGATCTGGCCGGTGAACTCGTTGATCGCCAGGCCGTCCGGGAGCCCCTCGGCGCTCCACGAGTAGCCCGGGACGCCGCCGCTGACCTCGGGCGTGTGGCTGTAGGAGGCCTCGACGGCCCCCTGCGGCGGCTCGAGGCAGTCGACGACCAGCGGATCGGCGACCGCCGTGGTCTCGCCGGTGGTGGTGGTCGTCGTCGTGTCGCTGTCGCTGTCCG
>JAGQIT010000671.1:0-791 GCA_020431135.1 Myxococcales bacterium
CCTCATCGTCCTCATCGTCCTCATCCGCGACCGAGACCAGCGGCGCGAGCACCAGCACCACCGGCCCGGACCCCGACTACGTCCGCGCGTGCCAGGCCGGCGACTTCACCTGCGACGACTGGGGCTGCGCCAACCCGCCGAACGTCGTCGAGGGCCAGTGCTACAAGCGCTGCACGCCGACCGAGGTCGGCGGCCTCGACGACGAGTGCGACGAGCCCGAGCGCCCCTACTGCAGCCAGGTCGGCCACTCGCAGGGCGGCGACTACGACTGCAACGGCTGCTTCCATGTCTGCGTCGCCGCGCCGATCGATCAATGCCAGGCCGGCGCCGACGGCTGCGGCTAGCCGCCCGCCGAGCGCACGGCTCGCGTGCCGAATGGGGGCACGCGAGCGCGCGCTGAGCCGTCGACTTCGCGAATGAGTGTCTCCGCCGAACCCCAGCGGCCCGCCCCCGCCCCCAACATTGACGCCGAGCTCCGTGCGAATACGGACGTCGCGTCGACATCCCGCGGGCCGAGTTGACGGGCCCCGTGCCGCGCCGGAGTATCGGCCGCGATGAAGCGCATGAATCGGTGGATGGGAGTGTGGCTGGGGGTCCTTGCGAGCGCCTGCGCAGGCGGCGAGCCGGAGGACACCGAGACGACCGCGACGACCGCGACGACCGCGTCGGGCACGGGGAGCGGCGCGACCGCGACGACGACCGCGGGCACCGACGCGACGACATCGACCGGGAGCGAGACGACCGGCGGCGAGACATCCGCGGGCTCGACGAGCGCCGCGACCACCTCGACC
>JAGQIT010000671.1:802-2059 GCA_020431135.1 Myxococcales bacterium
CTCGACCACCGACCCGACCACCGGCGACACGTCGACGACCACCGACGGCCCCGGCGACGCCTGGCTCTACACCGAGGGCAACCACATCTACACCGGCAACGGCGAGCTCTGGCGCGCCCGCGGGGCGAACATCCACGACACCCGGAGCTGCAACGCCTGCACCTGGGGCCCGCCCGACGTCGATGAGGTCAAGCGCCGGGTCGACGCGCTCGTCGACGACTGGGGCGCGAACTTCATGCGCCTGACCCTCGAGAGCTACGCGGCGGCGGAGGGGCGCGTGCACTGGGCCTCCTTCGCCGACGACGCCGACTACCTCGCGGACATCGTCGAGATCGTCGACTACATCGGCACCAAGCCCGACACCTGGGTGATGGTGAGCATGTGGGTCGACCCGTCGTTCACCGACATGGGCTGGCCGAGCGCCGAGACGGCGGCGCGCTGGGAGCTCCTCACCGCGGCCTTCGCCGACGATCCGCACGTCCTCTTCGGCCTCGTCAACGAGCCCCAGGCGAACTTCAACGGCGACCTCGACGGCCAGGTCTGGACGGCGATGAACGACACGGTCGCGGCGATCCGCGCGGCGGAGACGTCGGCCGGCGGCGGCTCACACATCATCGCGGTCCAGGGGACCCGCGCCTGGGCGCGCGTCCTCGACTACTACGTCGACCACCCGATCACCGCCGGCGACGGGGCGAACGTCGCCTACGAGACCCACATCTACAACCCGGAGGAGGACTTCGACCAGCTCCTCGTCGGCCCGGCCGAGACCCTGCCGGTGATCATCGGCGAGTTCGGCCCGGGCCAGGGCATGGAGCTCAGCGACACGGCGGCGCTGATGGACCTGGCGACGAGCCTCGACGTCCCCCACCTCGCCTGGACCTTCCACATGCGCTGCGCGCCGAACCTCCTCGTCGACAACTCCGGGGGCGGCTGCGGCGTCGACATGCCGCTGATGCCGACCGAGTGGGGGACGCAGCTCCGCGACCGCCTCCTCGCCCCCTGGTAGGCCGCGCCCCCGCGCCGCGCTCAGGGGAGCTTGCCGCCGAACACCGGCATGACGCTGGCCTCGCCGTAGTCCGCGATCCGCGGGAGGTTCTTGAGGAGCTCCATGTCGTCGTCGGCGATCGTGAAGTCGACCGCGGCGTTGCTCCTCATGTGCGCCGGGTTCGCGGTCTTCGGCAGCGGCAGGAGGCCGAGCTGGAGGGTGTAGCGGATCGACAGCTGCGGCACGGAGACGCCGTAGCGCGCGGCCATCTG
>JAGQIT010000672.1 GCA_020431135.1 Myxococcales bacterium
TCTCGGCGTTCTCGGCGTTCTCGGCCTGGCGCTCGCCCTCGCGGGCGCCTGCGACAAGGGCACGCCGGCGCCCGCGGATCCGACCGCGGACCCGGCCCCGGCGGAGTCGACCGCCGACGCCGCGGGGCCCGAGGCCGGCGACGCGAACGCGCCGGGAGAGGGCGAGGACGAGAGCGCGGACGGGGGCGGAGGCGCGGCTGAGGGAGCCGCGACCAGCGAAGGCGAGGGCGAGAGCGCTGGAGACAACGGCGGCGAGCAGGTCGCGGACGCCGGCTCGACGACAGCCACCCAAGGAGACCCAGGCGAACCCGCCGCGAACGCGAAGGAGAAGCCGGCGCTGCCGAAGCCGATCTTCGGCAAGGGCGACCGGAGCTGCGGCCGCGACCCCGGGGTCGGCGAGAAGATCAAGCCCTTCGACCTCGAGATGACCAACGGCAAGCGGATCTCGGCGTCGCGCCTCAAGGGGCGCGTGGTCCTCCTCAACTTCTGGGGGACGTGGTGCAAGCCCTGCCTCAAGGAGCTCCCGGAGTTCGACCGCCTCTACCGCCGCTACCGCAAGAACGGCCTCGTCGTCCTCGCGATCGCCACCGACAGCGACCCCGAGCCGGTCGTCGCCTTCGCCAAGGAGCGCAAGCTGGCGACGAAGATCGCGACCGGCGGCGAGGACGTGGCGAACAGCTACAAGAGCCCGAACTTCCCGTTCTCCTTCGTCGTCGACGAGCACGGGATCATCCAGGCGAGCTACCGCGGCTTCAAGCCCGAGTGCCTCGGTCAGCTCGAGCAGGACATCCGCGGCCAGCTCGAGGCCCAGTAGTCCCTTTTCTTCTTTCTTCTTTCTTCTTTCTTCGACGTCCCCCCGCCGTCCGCACGCGGCCACGCCTTCGGCTTCGGCCCTCAGGAGGCCGCGCCGGCGCGGAGGCACTCGGCGAGCGCGCCCCAGATCTGCTCGAGCTCCGGCTTGCCCGCGCGGTAGGGGAGGAGCAGGCGCACGGAGTGGCCGCCGCAGATCGTCACGAAGATCTTGTGATCGTGCATCAGCGGGCCGTTGAGCGGCCCCGCCGCGCGATCCTCGGCCGCGCCGATCTGGATCCCGATCATCGCCCCGAGGCCGCGGATCTCGGTCACCTGGTCGATCGGCGCGGCGGCGGCGAGCTCCCGCAGGGTCGGGGTCTGGGCGCCGGCCTTGGCCATCAGCCCCTCCTCCTCGATGATCCGCAGCGTCGCCAGGGCGGCGGCGCAGGCGAGCGGGTTGCCGCCGAAGGTCGTCCCGTGCGAGCCGCCGATCATCGCCGACGCCGCCTCCTTCGAGGCCAGGCAGGCGCCGACCGGGAAGCCGCCGCCGAGCGCCTTGGCGAGCCAGAGGATGTCGGGGCGCAGCGCCGGGTCGTCGCCGACGATCGCCTGCCAGGCCGACCAGTGGCCGGTGCGGCCGCAGCCGGTCTGGACCTCGTCGACGCCGAGGAGGGCGCCGTGCTCGCGGGTGATCTGGCGGAGGCCGACGAGGAACTCACGCGTCGCCGGGAACACGCCGCCCTCGCCCTGGATCGGCTCGACGAAGGCCGCGGCGATCCGCTCGCCGTGGTCGGCGAAGGCCTGGCGGACCGCGTCGAGGTCGCCGAAGGGCAGGCGGATCACCCGCGCGTCGAGGAAGCGCTCCGGGGCGTCCTCGCCGGTGCAGCGGATGTAGGGCTCGCGGTAGGCCGGGTTGGCGGTCAGCGACAGGGCGCCGAGGCTGCGGCCGTGGAAGGCGCGATCGAAGCAGACGATCGTGTCACAGCCGGTCGCCCGAAGGGCGAGCTTGATCGCCGCCTCGGTCGTCTCGGTGCCGGTGTTGGCGAAGAAGACGCGGGCGTCGTCGATCGGGAAGAGGTCGCCGAGGCGGCGCGCGAGCTGCTGCTGCGGCCCGGTGAAGATCGAGTTGGCGGCCGTGCTCAGGCGCCGCATCTGGCGCTCGATCGCCTCGACCCAGAGCGGGTGGGCGTGGCCGAGCGGCGCGCATCCGACCCCCGTCATCGCGTCGAGGTAGACGTTCCCGTCGCTGTCGACGACGTGCATCGAGCCGCCTTCGCCGTCGGGCTGGGCCGCCTCGAGGGTGACGTTGCGGAGTCCGTAGGTAGGCCAGCGGAGGTCGGTCATGCCCTTGCTATCGCAGGCCCTCGTGGCGGTTGCAAGCGCGGCCCGAGATCGCCGGCGCGGGGCCGCTGTGGGCGGGAACACGGGCGCTCGCGGACAGCTCGCGCCGCCGGCCGGAGCGCCTGCCGCGAGCGCACCAGCCTTCGCGGCGCCGACAACGACCGACGCCCTCGCCGTCGACGACGGGAGGGCGCCAGCGTGCCGAAGCGCGACGGAGCGCGACGGAGCGGAGCTAGAACGCCGACTCGGGGACGTCCATCAGCTCGAGGCTCGACCCCTCGACCTGCTTGCGCGCGAGGGTCAGGCCGGGGAGCACCTCGCGGCAGTAGAAGCGGACCGCCGCGAGCTTGCCGCGGTAGAAGTCGAGCTCCTTCTCGTTGGTCGAGTTCTCGGCCTCGAGCTTGGTCAGCGCCCTGTGAGCGACGAGCCCCTGGCGGACGAGGAGCCAGCCGATGACCACCTCGGCGGTGGCGAAGAGGATCCGGTTGCCCTGGAGGCCGGCGTGGTAGAGCGACTCTGGGAGCTTGCCCATCATCGCCCCGTAGATCCCCTGGATGTCGCCGAGGGCCCGCGTGAGGGCGCTCTTCTCGACCTCGAGCGCCGCGATCCCGTCGAGCTGGCCGAGGGTCCCTTGGACGCGCTCCATCAGGCCGCGCAGGGTCTGGCCGCCGTCGCGGGCGACCTTGCGGAAGAAGAGGTCGAGCGCCTGGATGTGGGTCGTGCCCTCGTAGAGCGTGTCGATCTTCTGATCGCGGATGTACTGCTCGATCGGGTAGTCCTGGCAGTAGCCGGAGCCGCCGAAGACCTGCAGCGACGACGCGAGGATCTCGTAGCCCTTGTGCGAGCAGTAGCCCTTGACCAGCGGCAGGAGGAGGTCGTTGAGGCGATCGAGCTCCTTCGAGTCGGCGCTGCCGTGGCCGCCGGCGAGCTCGACCTGATCCTGGATCCACGCGGTGTAGAGGCAGAGCGCGCGCATGCCCTCGGCGTAGGCCTTCTGCAGCATCAGCATCCGGCGGACGTCGGGGTGGTTGATGATCGTCACCCGCGGCGCGGTCTTGTCGGTCGCCTTGAGGAGGTCCGGGCCCTGGACGCGGATCTTCGCGTACTCGAGGGCGTTGAGGTAGGCGGTCGACAGGGTCGCCATCGACTTGGCGCCGACGGCCATCCGCGCGTGCTCGATGACGTGGAACATCTGGCGGATCCCCTTGTGGACGCCGCCGACCAGGAGGCCGCGGCAGGGGATCTTCTCGCCGAAGGTCATCTCGCAGGTCGCCGAGCCCTTGAGGCCCATCTTGTGCTCGATGTTGGTGCAGAAGGCGCCATTGCGCTCGCCCAGCGAGCCGTCCTCGTTCACCCAGAACTTCGGGACGATGAACATCGAGAGCCCCTTGGTCCCGGGGCCGGCGCCCTCGGGGCGGGCGAGGACGAGGTGGATGATGTTGTCGACCGCGTCGAAGTCACCGTTGGTGATGAAGCGCTTGACCCCCTCGATCTCGTAGAGGTCGCCCTCGACGTGGCGCGCGCGGGTCCGGCCGGCGCCGACGTCGGAGCCCGCGTCGGGCTCGGTGAGGACCATCGAGCCGCCCCAGTTGTTCTCGAGGAGCGGGCGGACGAAGCGCTCGCGCTGCGACTCGGTCGCCAGGCTGTCGATGACCCGGGCGATGAAGGTGCCGAAGACGTAGAAGGCGATGCAGGGGTTGGCGCCGGCGGTCAGCTCGAAGGCCGCCCAGCTCACGGTCGGCGGCGCGCCGACGCCCCCGAGGTGCTCGGGGACCTCGAGCATGTGCCAGCCCGACTCGAAGACCGAGAGGATCGAGCGCCTCAGGCCCGGCGGCAGGGTGACGGTGCCCTCGCCGTCGAATTGCAGCGGCACCCGATCGGACTCGACCCACGAGGGCGAGAGCTCGCGCTGGACAAACTCCTCGAGGCTCTCGAGCGTCGACTTGACGGTGTCGACGTCGAGGGACGTGAACGAGCCCTGGCCGAGGCTCGTGCTGCCGATGTCGAGGACCTCGAAGAGGTTGAAGAAGATGTCGCGGAGGTTGCTCTTGTAGTGCGAGGTCGCGGCCGTGCTCATATGTGGATCTCTCCGGGCTCCCGGGCGGAGCCGGGTGCGATTGTCGGGGATTGCGGCGGGTTGTCAATCTGCGCCGGACGCCGGGCCCGCGCTCGCATTGCGCCCCGGCGATCGCGTATCATCGATTGCGGGTCATGTGCAGGATCTTCGGCTTCCGCTCGGTCATCCAGAGTCAGGTTCATCGCAGCCTGATCAGCGCTGACAATGCCCTGATGATCCAGAGCGAGCGCCACTCCGACGGCTGGGGTGTCGCCTACTACGTCGCCGGGGCGCCGCACGTGATCAAGAGCGTCAACACGGCGATGAGCGATCACCTCTTCCAGCGGGTGTCGGGCGTCGTCACCTCGGAGACCGTGCTCGCCCACCTCCGCAAGGCGACCCAGGGGCAGCTCTCGACGATCAACACCCACCCCTTCCAGTACGGGTCGTGGGTCTTCGCGCACAACGGGAACATCCGCGGCTTCAGCGAGATCCGGCCGGCGATCCTCGAGAAGATCCCGCCGGTGCTCCGCCGCTTCATCCTCGGCGACACCGACTCCGAGGCGCTCTTCTACCTCCTCCTCGGCAAGATGGCCCGCCGCTGCGAGCTCCACCGCCCGGGCTACTCGCTCCGCGACCTCGCCGACGCGGCCCGCGAGGCGGTCGCCGAGATCTGCGAGCTCGCGGGGCCGCTCTGCCCCGACAGCGACGCCGCGCCGACCAACAACTTCCTGACCTTCGTGATCACCAACGGCCGGACGATGCTCGCCCATCAGGGCGGCAAGACCCTCCACGTCAGCACCCACAAGCAGCGCTGCCCCGACCGCGACCACTGCCCGAGCTTCGCGCCGGAGTGCGAGGGGACGTCGACCGACGGCTTCGTCTCCCACCTGATCTTCTCGAGCGAGCCGCTCCACGGCGACAACGTCTGGGAGCCGATGGCGGTCGGCGAGATGATCGGCGCCGACTGGCGGATGCAGCTCCAGCGCTTCCCCGGCAGCGCGGCAACGGCGAGCGCGGTCGCGCAGGCGCCGGAGGAGAGCGGCGGCGGCGGCGAGCTGGTGGAGCTCCGCGCCGCGCGTCGCTCGCGATCCTAGACCTGCACCAAAGGACAGCTCAAAAGCGGAGCGCGAGCCCCCCCGGCGCCGGCCCGAGGGCGACCTTGGCGTCGCGGCGGCGCTTCAGGGAGAGGCCGATCGCCAGGGTCGCGACCGCGATCCCTGCGCCGACGCCGACGACGATGTTGGTCGCCAGGCGGAGCTCGGCGAAGCGCCGCTCCGCGACGTGCGGGTAGCTCGCGCCGTCCGCACAGCCGCCGCCGTCGATGTTCGAGCAGAGCCCCTCCTCGAAGCGCCGCTTCTCTCGCATCGTCAGCCCGCCGAGGGTCGCCATCGAGAGCGCCGCGACCCCGCTGAGGGCGACGCCCGACCAGAAGACGATCCGCAGGCCAGGGCTCGGGGGACGGAGCGGCGGCTCGGTCGGCGGCTCGATCGGCGGCGGCGCGGTCTCGACCACCGTCGCCACCCGGGCGGGCGCCGGCAGCTCGATCACGGTGGTCTCGCCGCCGTGGACCTCGGCGCGGATCACCCGCGGCGTGTCGAGCCCCTCGCGCTGGATCTCGAGGACGATCGGCCCGGGGACGAGCTGACGCGGGAAGTCGCGGAGCTCGACCGCCTCGCCGTTGAGGGTGATCGCGCGGATCGTCTCGGGGCGCTCGACCCGGAGGGCGATCTCGCCGACCTGGAGGCGGAGCTCCCGGTAGTGCTCGAGCGCCTCCTGGTGGCGGTGGGCGTCGTCGTCCTCGAAGCTGAGGTACTCGCGGTAGGTGTCGAGCCCGGCCAGGAGATCGCCGGCGGCCGCGTGCGCTCGGGCGGCGGCGACCAGCGCCTCGAGGGAGGGCAAGGTGTCGAAGGAGCGGCGGAATTCGCGGGCCGCCGCCGCGTACTCGCCGTCGAGGTAGAGCTGGCGCGCATGCTGGAAGAGCTCGAGCGCCGCCTGCTTGCGGGCCTCGTCGTCCTGCTCGACCTCGTCCGCCGCCGCGTCATCGTCGCCCACGCTGGCCGGCGCGGCCTCGCTGAGCTTCGCCGACGCGGGCGCGGTCCGGGCGGCCGCCCTGGCGCTCGGCGGGACCCCGACCGCCAGGGTCGCGGCGAGCAGAAGAACGCTCCCGAGGCCCGCCTCCCGCCGCATCAACCTCCGTCGGGGACCCGCTTCTTGAGGGGCTTCTCGAAGGTCGGCGCGGGCAAGGGGTCCTCGCTCTCGGCGGCCTTGCGCGGCTTCGCCGAGAGCCGGATCGGTCGGGCCTTGCCCCGCCGCGCCTCGGCCGTCGGATCGACGAGGGGTCGGAGGACGAAGCGGAGGTTCTCGCTCGCCAGCGGCAAGCGGCGCTCGGCGGCCGAGTGGTGACCCGCGAGCGAGACCTCGATCGCCAGCGAGAGCTCGTCGCCGCGGGGCAGGCGGACCTCGAGGGGCGTCACCTTGCCGGCGAGCTGCTCGTCGAGCGCCGCCGCGTCGGTGGCCGTGCGGCCGGCGACGACCTCGCGCGCGCGGGCCTCGGCGTCGGTCGCCCCGCCGCTCGCGTCGCTCGCGCCGACGTCGTCGGCCCCGGTCTCGTCACCCTCGCGCATCGCGCCTCCTCGCCGCCGTCAGTTCGGCTTCTCGGCCGGGTAGACCTTCACCTCCACGCGGCGGTTCTTCGCGTGGTTCATCGGGTCGTTCGGGTCGGCGGGGCGGTCCCAGCCGACACCCTTCGTCGCGAACTGGTTCGGCTCGAGCGTCGGGAACTTCTTGATGATCGCCTCCTTCACGGCGTTCGCGCGGTTCGTCGCGAGCTCCTTCACCACCGTGTCGGGGATCTGCCCCTTCATCGAGCTGTCCGTGTGCCCCTCGATGACGATGCGCGCCGCGCCGAACTGCCCAGCGAGCTCGCCCGCCTCGTTCACCACGAACTGCGCGTTCGGGTCGTAGAGCTCCTCGACGGTCTTCCCGCCGGCGTCCTTCGTGACCGTCTTCTCGATGTCCCAGCTGTTCGGGTAGAAGTGGATGACGATGGTCTTCGTGAGGATCTCGTCGGCCTCGCCCTGGATCTCGGTCGCCGTGGCCGGCGCGAAGCGGACCGTGTACTCGTCCTTCTGCTCGCCGTACTTCGCCTCCTTCCCGAGCTTCGCGAGGAGGCTCCAGTCGGCGATCTGGTCGAAGGGGACCTTCTTTCCGACCTGCGCGATGCGCTTGTAGAGGAAGAACGCGGTGTTGTAGGTGCGCTCGAAGCTCGTCGGGTTGTTCTGGTTCATGAAGAACTCTTTGTTCTCCGCGAAGTTCGTCCAGTGCGCGTCGCCGAGCATGCCGAGCGTGTCGCTCTCCGGGATGGAGTAGCCGTCGGCCATCCACTTCGACACGGCGACCTTCTGGTCCTGCCCCTTGAGCTCCTCCATCGAGTCGAAGATCCCGCGGACGATGCCCTCGATGATGGCGGCGTTGTCCTTCGCGAAGTCGGCGCGCGCGAACCAGACGTCGGCGATGAGCTTGTTGGCGGTCTGCGTGGAGACGAGGAGCTTGTTCCCGGCGACGTCCGAGAGGTTGTAGATGTCCGGCGCCCAGCTGACGCACGCCGCGATGCCCTTGTCGGCGTTGAACGCCGCGGCCGCCTGGAAGGCGTCCTGCGTGTACTTGAAGTTCACCTCCGAGGGCTGCACCCCCGAGTTGATGAGCGCGTTCAGCACGAAGTACTGCGACGGCGAGTTCTGCGCGAGGACGACCGTCTTCCCGCGCAGATCGCTCATGGTCTTGATGTTCTCGCGCGCGACGATGCCGTCACCGCC